>JAQICG010000383.1 GCA_027858635.1 Gammaproteobacteria bacterium
CGTGATACCGGCTCTCCAGTGAAGGAGAGCCGGGCTCGTTATGCCGCCTGATTCGTCTGCTTCATGTAGGCTTCCAGCTCTTCGGTGCCGCCGACGTGTTCGCCGTTAATGAACACCTGCGGCACGGTTGCCTTGCCCGATACGGCGCGCAAGGCGGCTTCGGTGTAATCACGGTTCAGCACCATCTCCTGGAAGTCGACGCCAGCGTCGCGCAACATGCCTTTGGCGCGTACGCAGAACTCGCAACCTTCGCGGGTGAAGATGGCGACATCCGCCGGCACTGTCGCGTTGGGCGCGAAATAGGCCAGCATGGTGTCGGCATCGGAAACTTCGAATGGGTCGCCGGGCAAATCCGGTTCGATGAACATCTTCTCGACCACGCCGTCTTTCACCAGCATCGAATAGCGCCACGAGCGGTCGCCAAAGCCCAGATCATTTTTCGCCACCAGCATGCCCATGCCGCGGGTAAAATCACCATTGCCATCGGGCAGGAAGGTGACATTGTTCGCCTTCTGCTCGTTGCGCCATTCGTTCATCACGAACGCGTCGTTCACCGATACGCAGACCACTTCATCGATACCATTGGCTTTAAACACCGGCGTTAACTGGTTGTAGCGCGGCAGATGGGTGGATGAGCAGGTCGGGGTAAATGCACCGGGCAGCGAAAACACCACCACGGTTTTGCCCTTAAAAATATCATCCGTAGTCACATCTACCCACTCGTGGTCACGGCGGGTGTGAAAAGTTACTGCGGGTACTTTTTGCTGTTCACGATTTTCTAACATGGTTATCTCCGGTTGCTGTTTGAGTATTAGCCCTGCCTGTAGACATGGCCGCTGAATTAATCTTCAGCATGGGAAGGATTATGCGCGGCGGCACATCATTACAAAAATCGTTTGTTTTTATCAATATGATAGGTTTTGACGATAATGAAAAATATCAAAAAAAACCGTGAGCCGACCTGCTCTATCGGATTTTTTTGAGAGGGCATTTTTTGACGCTATCGGGCAACTGCGCCTGAATGACTTTTACCAGCATATCGATGGCCTGGTGGCGGGGAAAACTTTTGCGGAACACCATCACCACGCGGCGGTAGGCATCGGCCATCTCCAGCTTGCGAATCGCAATCTCACTGCCTGCACCCCATGACCCGCGCAGCGCCAGCGCCGGTACCAGCGTCGAACCCATGCCTGCCGCTACCAGCTGCAGCAGCGTTTCCAGACTGGCCGCGCGCAGATCCGCCATCTCGCCCTGATTATCACGACTGCGCAAGCGGCAGACATGCATCGCCTGCTCGGCCAGGCAATGGCCATCGGACAACAGCAACAGATCAATACGCTCAAGGTCACGCCGGCTGATACTCTTTTTCGCCTCAAGCCCACTGCCCTGCGCACAGGCCAGCCAGAACGGCTCGTCATAAAGTGGAATCGCCTGCAAATCTGCATCCTCCACCGGCGTCGCCAGCAGCGCCGCATCAATTTCATGGTTGCGCAGCCGCACCAGCAGGGTATCGGTCATCTCCTCCGACAGCACCAGCCGCATCTGCGGATGCCGGCTCTTCAGCGGCAACAGAATCAGTGGCATCAAATACGGGCTGATAGTCGGAATCGCCCCCAGCCGCAACGGCCCCGCCAGCGGATCGCTATGCGAACGCGCCAACTGCTGAATACTGTTCACCTGCTCCATAATGCGGTGCGCGTGCTGCAAAATCGCTTCACCCATCGGGGTTATCGCCACCGAACGATTAGTGCGCTCGAACAGCGCCACACCCAGCTCGTCTTCCAGTTTTTTGATCTGCCCGCTCAGCGTCGGCTGACTGACGAAGCAGCGCTCCGCCGCCTTACCAAAATGGCCGGTCTCGGCGATAGCAATCAGGTATTTAAGATCACGTAGATTCATGGTGCTGCATCATTGGCAATAACGATTGATTGAGTATAAAAGAATGGTTTTTTATATCAACAGGTGGGGATATTTTTGTGGGTTCGATGGATTGAATCTTGTTTACGGCATACTCGTTTCCGCGCTCCTTTGAGGGAGTGCATGCGCTGCATACATTTACGCGATTATTGACCTTCTTGATAAGTCATATCATGGTGGGTAGTGGGTTCGCGCAGCAAGCGCGGAACAAATGTTACAGATTACACAGCAAACCAGAAAACACGAGTGGGTTTATTCTGTCGGCAAAGGCTTGCCGACGTACCGCTTCCGGCGAACAAGCACTAACTCTAACTCACACCATAAAACCCACTCAAGTATCACTGTATTGTCACAGCAATGACTTATATCCGTCATCTTGGGCATATATCTTTATTTTTAAAAATATAGCCTGATAGTGAGTAATCAGATGATTGATGTTGATGGACTGCTGAGAGTTTATTTACCGAATTTGGATGAATCAAATAAATCGCTGGTGAAGGCGGCGACTTCTATTCTGAAAAAGCTGCTGCATCAGGATGAGATTAATCATTTTATTCAGACTAATCAGCATCTGGAAGGTCTTGAATTTAATGATGCTGTGCTCGAGCATCTTAAATTCACCTTTCGTGTGTCGAATAAAGATCGCTTCAAAATTCCTGATCAGGGACGAGTGATTATTGTCGCCAACCACCCGCTGGGCTCACTGGATGGCCTGGCGCTGTTAAAGCTGGTGTCCGAGATCAGAGTCGATGTAAGAATTGTTGCAACGACCTTGCTTACCCATATCGATCCGCTTAAAAACCTGTTTCATTCGGTTGATAATCTGCCGAATAAATCCGGGCATCTTAAAAGCATGCGCCAGATTGTAGGCGCACTGGAAGCTGAGCAGGCGGTAATTATATTTCCCACAGGTGAGGTGTCGCGCATACGTCCCCATGGCGTTCGTGATGGTAAATGGAAAACCGGTTTTTTATATCTGGCTAAAAAAACCAGAGCGCCCATTGTTCCTGTGCATATTCAGGGCAGAAATTCGGCGCTTTTTTACGGCCTTTCCAGCGTCTACAAACCATTTGGCACTATGATGCTGGTGAACGAGATGCTTAACAAACAGGATAGCGAGATTTCATTTCGTGTTGGCAGACCTATTCCCTGGGAGTCTATCGATGCGCTGGATATGCCAAAATCGGCCATCGCAAAACGCATGCGCAAGCAGGTATATCTGCTCGGGAAAAATAAGAAGGAAGAGTTGTTCAAGCCTCTTGAAAATATCATTCATCCAGTCGCTGCAAAATTAATTCGTAAGGAACTGAAGGCTTCGCAGCTTATTGGTGAAACGCAGGACGGCAAGCATATTTATCTATTTGACTATCTATCCAATTCCAGCGTCATGCGAGAAATCGGCCGCTTGCGTGAACTGTCTTTCCGCCAGGTACGAGAAGGCACCGGCAATGCGCTCGACATCGACAGTTATGACCGTTATTACCGTCACCTTATTTTGTGGGATGAGGATGAACTGGAAATCGTTGGCTCATATCGCATCGGTGAAGCGGGAAAAATTCTCAGGGAAAAAGGCGAAGCCGGGCTGTATACCCATAGTCTGTTCAAGTTCGACAAGGCGCTCACTCCTTATCTGGAAAATGCCATAGAACTGGGGCGCAGTTTCATTCAGCCAAGATATCAGGGTAAGCGCAGTCTTGATTATCTCTGGTATGGCATTGGCGCCTATTTACAGCAACACCCGGAAATACGCTACATGTTCGGGCCGGTCTCACTCAGTACTTCGTATCCTGAACCCGCACGGGCGGTTATTGCCAGTTTTTACACGACGCTTTTCGGCAGTGATAACAATCTTGCTGCACCCAGGCTGCCGTTTCACTTCATGCCGAATGAAAATTTCACTGCCTTCAAAAGCGTAACTGATGAGGATGATTACAAACGTGCATATGCAATTCTGAAAGAGAAACTCGCTGAGTTCGGAGTGCGCGTACCGATACTTTACAAACAATATGTCGAGGTATGTCATCCGGGCGGATGTGCATTCCTGGGCTTTAATATTGACCCCGATTTTTCACATTGTGTTGACGCACTGATTTTGATGCACATGGATACCATAAAACAAAAAAAGCGAGAGCGTTATATCGAAAGCCATGTAGTGTCAGTCAAAAAGCAGGATGCCGCATAGAAAATTCCGGCGGCTACGGGGATAGCTGCTGCAACACAAATTACATCCGGTGAGATACAAACCTGCTGGGCTTCCTACGTCAGCCCAGCCTACGAATTTTCTCGTCTAAACCATCAAACTTTAATCTTCCTGATCTTCGTTCGGCTTCTCTTCCAACTCTTCTTCCGGCTTAGATTTCATCGAGACTCTTTTCTCATCCTCAATCTTCCTGGCGCGGCGTTTCTGCTGTTCGTTAAGGTTATGCCGTTTCAGAAACTTGCTGACTTCATCTTCTGCCCAGGTTTTTGCCTCGGCTTCGGTGGCAAAACCGCTCTGGCTTTTTGAGACGACGACGGTTCTGGATGTGACTCTACTTATAATGTCTACGGTCCAGCTGGAATCTTCCTGTTCGATTCGAAAATCGTATTTTTTACTTTGCGTCATTTTCTTTTTTCCAGAGCGTTTTCGTGTTGCCGGTTTAAGACGTTGGCGTCATGAACCAGGGGGAATGATTTGTTCGGTTATTGAACAATATTAGATGCCACAGCAGCAATCAGTATTATTAATACACAGATGCCGATGACTATCAGCGGCAGCACATATGCATGGTTATTTTCTGAAGTCTCTTTGGCCTGCGGTCTGTTTTTGCCTTCGTATTCAGTGACGATTAAACGAGCCGCTTCAACATCTTCATCTGCCACATTCACGCTGACAAAGTCATTCGCCGCTAATTCACCAATGCCGCCCTGTAGATAAAAGCCGCTGACGTGAGCTTCAATATCGTTTGCATTCAGCAGGCCGGCAATAATATGCGCTTCTGTTATGTCGCCTGATTTGTAGATTGGGTTCAAATTTTGATCCGTATGTTTCGCCTTACCAGAACTACCCTTATTTCAGGTCTGGATGTCTGCCGTGACGGCGGCTTTTATACTGTTTTAGTACTGCCTGTTAGCGCTGCGCATTTTTGCGCCGCGCTAACAGAATCAGAAAACTATTTACGTCGTGATGCCTGAATTTTCAGGCGCAACGCATTCAGCTTGATAAAGCCTTCGGCATCCTGCTGGTTGTAGGCACCGGCGTCATCTTCGAAGGTGGCAATGCTTTCGTCGAACAGTGAATCGGTGGCCGATTTACGGCCCACGGCGGAGACGCTGCCCTTGTACAGTTTAACGCGCACCACGCCGTTCACGGTTTTTTGAGATTCGTCGATCATGGTTTGCAACATGGTGCGCTCGGGGCTCCACCAGTAACCATTGTAAATCAGGGTAGCGTAGCGTGGCATCAGCTCGTCTTTGAGGTGGGCGACTTCACGGTCCAGGGTCAGTGATTCGATGGCGCGATGCGCTTTCATCATGATGGTGCCGCCGGGGGTTTCGTAGCAGCCGCGTGATTTCATGCCGACATAGCGGTTCTCGACGATGTCGAGACGACCAATGCCGTTGGCGCCGCCGACGCGGTTGAGCTCGGTGAGCACTTCGGCGGGGGTCATGGCTTTGCCGTCGAGAGCCACGATGTCGCCCTGCTCATAAGTCAGTTCGAGATAGGTCGCCTTTTCGGGGGCCTGCTCGGGCGAGACCGACCAGCGCCACATGTCCTCTTCGGCTTCGGCCCAGGGATCTTCCAGAATGCCGCCTTCGTAGGAGATGTGCAGCAGGTTGGCGTCCATCGAATAGGGCGATTTTTTGCCCTTGTTGAAATCGACCGGGATATTGTGCATTTTGGCGTAGTCCATGAGCTTTTCGCGCGAGTTCAGATCCCATTCCCGCCAGGGCGCGATCACGTGCACGTCGGGTTTGAGCGCATAGGCGCCCAGTTCGAAACGCACCTGATCGTTGCCCTTACCGGTGGCGCCGTGAGAGATGGCGTCAGCACCGGTGGCGTGGGCGCTTTCGACCAGACGCTTGGCGATAAGCGGACGCGCAATTGAGGTGCCCAGCAGGTATTCGCCTTCGTAGATGGTGTTGGCGCGGAACATGGGGAAGACGTAGTCGCGCACAAACTCTTCCCGCAGGTCTTCGATGTAGATTTCCTTGATGCCCATGGCCTGCGCCTTGGCGCGCGCCGGCTCGACCTCTTCGCCCTGACCGATGTCAGCGGTAAAGGTGACGACTTCACAACCGTATTCGTCCTCCAGCCATTTCAAAATGATAGAGGTATCCAGGCCGCCCGAATAGGCGAGCACGGCTTTTTTGATATTGGTTTTTCTGGCAGACATCAGGTCGCTCCGTTTTGCAGGTCTATTAATGGGGGCCGATTATACCGGAGAGCGGCCCTTAATAGAAAAAATCCGTGGCTTATCTGCGCTTAATCTTGCCGGCGAACCTGCTGTGCACCGCCTGTTTTCACCGGCTCAAATTCGACTAACTGCCGATTAACTTCTATAATTCGCCCTCCGGCTTTTATTGTAGAGCCTGCCTGCTGCACGAGGCCGGCTACGGCAAAAAACGCCCAACGAACAATTTCGTAGAAATGCCATAAAATCAACGGAATTTGATGGTATTTTCTTCGAACATGCGAGATATATATGACTGATTTAAACGACATCGATCCACTGGAAACACGTGAATGGCTGGATGCGCTCTCCGCTGTTATTGAACATGAAGGCCCTGAACGGGCCCATTTTCTGCTTGAACAACTCATTGATAATGCCCGTCGTTCGGGCAGCAATTTACCGTTCACCAATAACACCGCTTACCTGAACACCATTCCCAAACATCTGGAGGAACGCACCCCCGGCGACCCGGCTATCGAACGTCGTATTCGCTCGTTGATTCGCTGGAATGCCATGGTCATGGTGGTGCGCGCTAACAAGGAGTCGTCAGAGCTGGGCGGTCATATCGCCAGCTTCTCTTCAGCGGCGACACTCTATGATGTCGGTTTCAATCACTTTTTCCACGGCGCCGAACACGAAAACGGCGGTGACCTGGTCTTTATTCAGGGTCATTCATCACCGGGCATCTATTCACGCGCCTATCTGGAAGGTCGCCTGAGCAAGGAGCAAATGGACAATTTCCGTCAGGAAGTCGATGGTGGCGGCCTCTCCTCCTACCCGCATCCCTGGCTGATGCCCGATTTCTGGCAGTTTCCCACCGTCTCCATGGGTCTGGGTCCGATTATGTCGATCTATCAGGCGCGTTTCATGAAATACCTGAACGATCGCAGCATTACCGAAGCCAGCAACCGCAAGGTCTGGGCCTTCTGTGGCGATGGCGAAATGGACGAGCCGGAATCAGTGGGGGCGATTACACTCGCCGGCCGTGAAAAGCTCGACAACCTTATTTTTGTTATCAACTGCAACCTGCAGCGGCTGGACGGCCCGGTTCACGGCAACGGCAAAATCATCCAGGAACTGGAATCACTCTACCGCGGTGCTGGCTGGAATGTCATCAAGGTGGTCTGGGGCGGCTCCTGGGATGCCCTGCTCGATCAGGACAAAGACGGCCTGCTGCGCAAGCGCATGGAAGAGGTGGTCGACGGCGATTACCAGAACTACAAGGCCAAAGACGGCGCTTATGTGCGCGAAAACTTCTTCGGTGCCAATCCCGAACTGAAAGCCATGGTCGCCACCATGTCGGACGAGGCGATCTGGCACCTGAACCGCGGCGGCCATGATCCGCACAAAGTTTATGCCGCCTATGCCGCAGCGATTAAACACAAAGGCCAGCCCACCGTTATTCTGGCCAAGACCGTCAAGGGTTATGGCATGGGCGAGGCCGGTGAAGCTCAGAATGCAACCCACTCGCAGAAGAAGATGGACATCGAAAGCCTGAAACGCTTCCGCAACCGTTTCGACATTCCCATCTCCGCCGAGCAGGCTGAAAATGCCGAGTATTACCGCCCCGCTGAAGACAGCGAGGAGATACAGTACCTGCAATCGCGCCGCCAGGAACTGGGCGGTTACCTGCCTTGCCGCACCCGTTTCGCGGAACCGTTAACCGTGCCCGGACTCAGTATTTTTAACGGCATACTGGAGGGTTCCGGTGAGCGCGAAATGTCGACCACCATGGGCTTTGTGCGCATGCTCACCCTACTCACCCGCGACAAGACCATCGGCAAAAAGATTGTGCCCATCGTCCCTGATGAAGCGCGTACTTTCGGCATGGAAGGCATGTTCCGCCAGCTGGGCATCTACTCCTCGGTCGGCCAGCTGTATATGCCTCAGGATAAAGATCAGGTCATGTTCTACAAGGAAGACAAGACCGGTCAGGTGCTGGAAGAAGGCATTAACGAAGCCGGCGCCATGTCTGCATGGATTGCCGCCGCTACCGCTTACAGCTCACACGGCGTCAGCATGATTCCGTTCTACGTTTTCTACTCCATGTTCGGCTTCCAGCGCATCGGCGATCTGGCCTGGGCGGCCGGCGACATGCAGGCACGTGGCTTCCTCATCGGCGGCACCGCCGGGCGCACCACCCTCGCTGGTGAAGGCCTGCAACATCAGGACGGTCACAGCCTGCTGGTGGCTTCAACCATCCCTAACTGCATCGCTTATGACCCCTGCTTCACCTACGAAATGGCGGTGATTATTCAGGACGGCATGCGCCGCATGATGCAGGAACAGGAAAATGTTTATTTCTATATAACCGCCATGAATGAGACCTACCAGATGCCGGCCATGCCCAAAGGCGCGGAAGAAGGCATCCTCAAAGGCATGTATCCATTCAGCACTCGTAAGGCTAAAAAGGCACAGCCCAAAGCGCAGCTATTCGGCAGTGGCACCATTCTGCGCGAAGTGATTGCAGCGGCCGAGCTGCTGGAGAAAGACTGGGGCGTGAGCGCCGATGTCTGGAGCATCACCAGCTACAACGAACTGGCGCGCGAAGCCCGCGAGTGTGAGCGCTGGAACATGCTCAACCCTTCGAAGAAGGCGCGCATCAGCTATGTCGAACAGACTTTGAAAGATTGCGGAGGCCCAGTGATTTCAGCCTCGGATTATGTACGCAATGTCGCCGAACAGATTCGCGGCTTCGTACCGATGAACTACACCGTACTCGGCACCGATGGCTTTGGCCGCTCGGATACGCGCAAGAAACTGCGTCGTTACTTTGAAGTGAACAGCCATTATGTTGTGCTGGCGACACTGAAAACGCTGGCTGATGAAGGCACCATCCCGGTCGCCAAGGTCAACGACGCCATCAAGAAATACGGCATCGACATCAACAAACCCAACCCGCTCTACGCGTAGGAAGGATCAGGACATGGCAGAAATAAAAAACATTCTTGTTCCCGATATCGGCGATTTCTCGGGCGTTGAAGTCATCGAGATTATTGTCTCGGAAGGCGATACCGTTAACGTGGAAGATGCATTAGTTTCGCTGGAATCGGACAAGGCCGCGATGGAAATCCCATCCGAATACGCGGGCGTGATTAAAGAGATTAAGATCAACATGGGCGACACTGTTTCACAGGGCGACGTGCTGATGACGATTGAGGTGGCTGACGAAGCCGCCGCGCCGGCTGATACCGGTGCCGAGGAAAAAGCGCCGGAAGCCGCCAAAGATGAACCGGCTCCGAAAGCGGAGAAGCCGCAAGAGGAGAAGCCGCAAGCCGAAGCGCCCGCTCCGGCCGCCGCCAAACCAGCATCAGCTCCGGCCCCGCAGAAAGCAAGCGCCGAACCGTTTGATGAAGCCGGTTTCCGCAAGGCACACGCCAGTCCGGGGGTGCGTAAATTTGCCCGCGAACTGGGCGCCAATCTGGCCCGGATCAGCGGTTCGGGCGAGAAGGGCCGCATCCTGAAAGAGGACGTCAAGGCCTTCGTCAAACAGGCACTCAGCAGCGGCGGAGCGGCCGCAGGCACCGGCGGACTGAGCGTAGAGCCCATGCCCGACATCGATTTCAGCCAGTTCGGCGACATCGAGACCCAGCCGCTGAGCAAGATCAACAAGCTCACCGGCAAGTTCCTGCATCGCAACTGGGTGAACATCCCCCACGTCACTCAGTTTGACGAGATCGACATTACCGATCTGGAAACCTTCCGCAAGGAGCTGAACGAAGAGCACAAAGACCAGAACATCAAGGTCACCATGGTGGCTTTTCTGGTCAAGGCCATGGCCTCGGCACTGAAAGAGTTTCCGCGCTTTAACGCCTCGCTGGATGCTTCGGGTGAAAACCTGATCATGAAAAAATACATCAACATCGGCGTCGCCATGGACACCCCGGCCGGTTTAGTCGTGCCGGTGATCCGTGATGTGGAGTGCAAGTCGCTGCTCCAGATCGCGCAGGAAGTGGTCGACACCAGCGTCAAAGCCAGAGATAAGAAGCTGACCCCGAGCGATATGTCCGGTGGCTGCATCAGCATCTCCAGTCTGGGCGGTATCGGCGGCACCGCTTTCACCCCGATTGTGAACGCCCCGGAAGTGGCCATTCTCGGCGTCTCGCGCGCGGCCATGAAACCGGTTTATCAGGACGGTGAATTTGTCCCCCGCCTGATGATGCCGATCTCGCTGTCCTACGATCACCGCGTGATCGACGGTGCCGCCGGCGCGCGCTTCACCACGTTCCTCGGCAAAATTCTGGCCGATACCCGCAGACTGGTACTTTAAAGTTAGTTAGGAATCACTCATGTCCAAAATTGTTAACGTAGAAGTCCCTGATATCGGCGATTTTACCAATGTCGATGTCATCGAAGTGCTGGTCGAAGCCGGCAGCGAGGTCGCCAAAGAGGAGACCCTGATTACGCTGGAATCGGATAAGGCCAGCATTGAAATCCCCTCCCCTTTCGCCGGCACGGTGAAAGAGCTGAAGGTGAAGATCAACGACAGCGTCTCTCAGGGCGACGTCATATTGAGCATGGAAGTGGCCGAAGAATCGGCTGCTGACACCGACGTCAGCGTGCCCGCCACCGAGTCGCCGACGGCCAGTGAAGCGGAGCCTGAAGCTGAACCTGAGGCGACGCCGGCAGCAGCCGAAAAATTCGAGCCGGAAACAGCGGCAGCGCCTGAAGCCGCCGCCATTCCGGAAGGCAGCGATATGCACGCCGAACTGGTGGTGCTGGGTTCCGGCCCCGGCGGCTATACTGCCGCCTTCCGCGCGGCGGACCTGGGCAAAAACGTTATTCTGATCGAGAAATACAGCACCATCGGCGGCGTCTGCCTCAACGTGGGCTGCATCCCCTCCAAGGCCCTGCTGCACACCGCGCACATCATCAGCGAAGCCGCAGAAATGAGCGCGCATGGCGTGACTTTCGGCAAGCCCAAGATCGACATCAAGAAGATCGTCGCCAACAAGGACAAGATCATCAGCACCCTGACCGGTGGTCTGGCCGGTCTGGCCAAACAGCGCAAGGTTCAAATCGTCACCGGTTACGGCAAATTCACTTCGCCCAAAACCATCGCTGTCGAAGGCGCCGACGGCACCAAAACCATCTCCTTCGATGACGTGATTATCGCTGCCGGTTCTTCGGTAATGAAAATCCCCAGCCTCCCTTACGACGACGAACGCCTGATGGACTCCACCGGCGCGCTCGAATTAAAAGAGATACCGAAACGCCTGCTGGTCATCGGCGGTGGCATCATCGGCCTGGAAATGGCCACGGTGTACGACGCGCTGGGTGCCAAAGTATCCATCGTCGAACTCTCGCCCGGGCTGATCCCCGGCTGCGACCGCGATCTGGTACGGCCGCTGGAAAAACGCGTCAAGAAGCGCTACGAAAACATCTGGCTGAACGCCAAAGTCACCGCCATTAAAGCCTTGAAAACAGGACTGAAAGTATCCTTCGAAGGCAAGAACGTGCCCGAGACCGAGACCTTTGACCGCGTCCTGCTGGCAGTAGGCCGCAGCCCCAACGGTAAACTGATCGACGCCGAAAAAGCCGGTGTGAACGTCGATGAACGTGGCTTCATCGCGGTCGACAAACAGATGAAAACCAACGTCCCCAACATTTACGCCATCGGCGATATCGTCGGCCAGCCCATGCTGGCGCACAAAGCCACGCACGAAGGCAAAACCGCCGCCGAAGTGATCAGCGGCATGAAATCCTATTTCGACGCCAAGACCATCCCCTCGGTCGCCTACACCGACCCGGAAATCGCCTGGATGGGCGTCACCGAAGAGCAGGCCAAAGCCGATGGCATCGCCTACACCAAAGGCGCCTTCCCCTGGGCCGCCAGCGGTCGCTCGCTCAGCATGGGCCGCAACGAAGGCCTGACCAAGGTACTGTTCGACAAGAACACCCACCAGATCATCGGCGCCGGCATGGTCGGCACCAACGCCGGTGAACTCATCGCCGAAGCCGTGCTGGCACTGGAAATGGGCGCGGACATCGAAGACATCGCACTCACCGTGCACCCGCACCCGACCCTGTCCGAAACCTTCAACTTCGCCGCCGAAATGGCCGAAGGCACCTGCACCGATCTGTACGTGCCGAAGCGCTAGCGTCAGGTTATTTACCGGTAAACACATACAAGCCCGCGTCCTGCGGGCTTGTTGCGTATTAGCCATATAAAAAACCAAAACCCTTTTACCGCAGAGGACGCAAAGAAAAATCAATGTAGGTTGGTTTAGGCGTTTTTTGCCGTAACCCAACATCTATAAACCTGTTGGGTTTCATAAAAAGCATTCAAACCAACCACTGCCTACTGCCTACTGCCTACTGTCTTTTCCATGAAGGCTTTAAATCCTTTTAAATTAGCCATTGAATTTTCTCATTACGTTCTCCTATAATAGCTGTATCCGAGAACATATTGAGAACACGATGACACTCACCGACAACCAGCGCGCTGTGCTTAACTTTATTCAACGCTATATCGCCACTCACGCCGTGGCGCCCAAGTTACAGGAGATCGCCGAAGGCATCGGCATCCGCTCGCGCGGGGTTGCGCACCGCTATGTGCAGGCGCTGGCTGAGGGAGGCTTTGTAGCCATCGACAGCGGCAAACATCGCGGCATCCGCCTGCTCAGGGAGAACCCGTACCAGCCGCAAACCACACTGCCGCTGCTGGGCAAAATTGCCGCCGGTAAGCCTATCGAGGCGATTCCCGGTGAGGACGAAATCAATCTGCTCGATTTTTTCGGGAAAAACAATTTTGCAGTGCGGGTGCAGGGTGACTCCATGATCGACGCCGG
>JAQICG010000225.1 GCA_027858635.1 Gammaproteobacteria bacterium
GCTGGAAAATGATGGCATGCTATTCTTCTCCTGTAATGCAAAACGCTTCAAACTGGACGAGGATAAGCTAATGGATTACTACATTCAGGACATAACCGCGCTGACCTTATCGGAAGACTTCAGGAAAAAGCCCGGGCATAAATGCTGGTGTATCAGCAAGCGCGAAGTTGAGCCGTTGAGTTTATAGCGGAGTGTAAACAATTAATTTAGTCCGCAGATGGACACAGATGAACGCAGATAAAAGCGTAAAACCTTTATCCGCGAAAAATGCGAAAAGAGCATTCATCTCCCTCCCCGTCATACCGGCGCAGGCCGGTATCCATGTTGTTCGTACGACATATTGTTTCAGGCTGGCGCTAATCTGTAACAGCGTAGCTCATTGAACCATGGATGCCGGCCAAAATCACGCCGGCATGACGGAGTGGGAGTGGTGGAAACTCTCAACTATCTTTTCAGTCCACAGATGAACACGGATAAGGCTAAAACTTAATACAAAAAATCTAATCCGCGAAAATCGCCAAGAACGCGAAAAAAACTTTAATTAATTATTCTTTTGATCTTTTCGCGTTCTTGGCGTTTTTGGCGGATAATGGTTTTGTTTTTACCCGCATTCATCGGTGGACTAAATACAGTTTTTTTCAGTAATTGATATCCATCTGCATGGATTTCGGGCTGAGTAGTGTGTTTATGAACCTGTCCTCAAGCTCGATTCTTGTGGCCAGGTTTTCGCCCAGTTCTGAGAGTTGTCGCGAGAAGTCTTTCAAAATGTTTTTGTTATATGCGTTTGCAGAGTCGTAAAGATCGTTAAATTTTATCGCTACCTGGGTGGTGTTGATGATTTTATAAAAGATCTGTTCACCGAGGTCGATTATTTCATGACGACGTTCAGAGCCATCCTCGATGCGACTGTAAATTTCAAAATGACCGGTAGCAATATAGTCGATCATGTCCTGGCAGAATTCCTGAAGCACTTCCTGCAAAAGGTCGTTGTTGTCACTGTCGTGATAGTCCAGACGATTGGCCAGATTATAATATTGTGACAGCACATTGTTGCGTTCGGCGATTAGCCGTTTAATCTCTTTTTGAGTGCGGCTGCGCCGATCAAATTGTGGCTGATGTATTGGACCGTTCATAAGCTAACCTCTATATTCATGTGCTTTCAGATTGGATCTGGAAAACTGAATCTTATATTTACCTATTTGTTTTTAACAAATCAAGTTTTTTGATCTTTTTTTACAATATTACTCCTATTAATAGTATGGGTTAGTAACGGCTGCTCTGCCCAGAGTGGTTTATAACTGTTTGATTATTTGACTTAATATTTGCCAGTGTGGTCGCAATAAAGGTAGCAGGGGATGATTAGATTTTGTTAATATGCGGCTCCCGTGAAGAAAATTTCCAGCGTGGTGTTTTCATTTTAAAGGAAGCTGTTTAAACGTGATTGTTCTACCCGATTTCCCCTCCTGCATAAATCTCAGGTTTTCCAGACTCATTGCCTGTGTGGCGATAAGCGCCATAAGCACCGCGAGCATGGCCGAAAAGCTCACTCCTGAGCAGGTTCTGCAGAAAGTGATCGATCACTACCCTTCAATTAATATAGCGGCCATTGAGATTGAGCGCGCACGCCAGTCTATGCAGGTGGCCAATAGTCAGCTGGGCTGGCAACTCGATGCTCAGGCAGGCGTCGAACGCTCGGTCGGACTTTTTGGCACCACCAGCGATAACATGTCGGCAACCGCTGGCATGTCACGCGTGCTCGAATCCGGTTCGAGTGTCGCCGTCGAAGGCGGAGTCAGAAGGGAGGATACTGAAATTGTTTTCAGCCCAACCATCCCTAATCCGGCGATAGTCTCTAATTTCGGCGTAAGTTACCGTCGGCCTCTGGCACAAAATCTGACACAGACTGAATTTCAGCACGCCATTACTGCCGCAGAACAGGAACTGGAATCGGCCATGGCTGAGCGCGATGAGCAATATGACCAGTTAGCGCTGAGAGTGATTGACCTGTATTTTTCGGCCTCAGCCACGCGGGCAAGAATCTATAACATCAATCAGTCCATTGAACGCACCAGACGTCTGCGGGATTTCATTAACAGCAGAACCTCGCTGGGCATCGCGGAGGAAAAGGACATTCTTCAGGTGGACGCGCAACTGGCTTCACAGCTGGCTGAAAAGAGCAATATGGAAACCTCCTGGACGCAGCAGATGATTGCGCTGAATCGGCTCATGGAGCGACCCTGGGATGCCCGTTTTTCGACTACCGATAAGGTCAAGACGGTAACCGGGGAGTTCGACAGTCTGTATCAGCAGGCTCAGACATACAGCCCGCAGGTCAAACTGCTCGATTCCAGACTGGCGCTAGTCGACAGCGCGATTCGAAACCGTCGTGATGAGAGGGAGAATGCGCTTGATCTGGTGCTGTTTGCGGGCGGGCAAAACTACAGTGGTGATACCGCTATGGGCAGTACCTCTGAGTCTGATCTAACCGGGGGAGTGCGACTCGAGTACAGCCGGAAGATGGATAAAAGCGGGGTTGATGCAAAATTATATCAGGCTCAACTGGAGCGCGATACGATTCTGGAAAACCGAAAAATGCTGCTGGAAAATCTGCATTACGATCTGGCCAGTGTGTTGGCCGAAATTAAGGCGAATAAACTGGCGCTCGATGCCTATCGTAAGAGTCTTGAAGTCGAGAACAAAAAAATTGATGAAGCCATGCAGCGTTATCATTCAGGAAGAATTGATACCGATGTGCTGATCAATTTCGAAGACCAGTTATCGCTGGCCAGGCTGTC
>JAQICG010000375.1 GCA_027858635.1 Gammaproteobacteria bacterium
GATTTATCCAGTGAGCGGGTGCAAACCATCAATATGCAGCTGGCGACCTGTGAAAGTTCGGACTGGTTCTGGTGGTTTGGCGAGTACAACTCTGCCGAGTCGGTCGCCGCGTTCGACGAGCAGTTCCGCCTGCACCTCAGCAACCTCTATCAACTGCTAAATGTGGAAATGCCGGACTATCTGGCGCAGGCGTTTTCTTTTGGCTCGGGTCATCCTGCAATGGGCGGCGCGATGTTACCCGGACAGCGACAATAAACCATGACCCGGCAGACCCGAATTGACACGCTCAACAGGCAACGTCGTGCCGGTGTACTATTGCATCCTACATCGCTGCCCGAATCGCCGGGCAACGGTGATCTGGGGCATCAGGCCTACCGCTTTATCGAATTTCTCCATGCCTGCGGCTTCAAGGTCTGGCAGATGCTGCCACTGGGGCCAACGCATAATGACAAATCGCCCTATCAGTGTCTCTCCGCGCATGCGGGTAATCCGCTGCTCATTAGTCTCGACTGGCTGGAAGATAAAGGCTGGCTGGATCGTAAAGAAATAGCCGCAGCCGAAACAGATGACAGCTACCGCTGAAACTGCCTGCGTCAGGCGGCGGAAAATTTTTATCAGCTGAATGATGAACTCTGGTCGCAAAAAATCACAGAATTCAGCCAACAACATATTAGCTGGCTCGATGATTACGCGCTGTTTATGGCATTGAAAAATCACCATCATAATCAGCCCTGGTATGAATGGCCTACCGCTGTCCGGCATCGGGAAAAGCAGGCGCTGGAGCATGCCCGTCAGCAGTTTCAGTCGACGATTAAACAGACTGTTTTTGAGCAGTTTGTTTTTTTCAGCCAGTGGCATGAACTGCGTAATTATGCGAGAAAACATGAAGTCGAACTGTTCGGCGACATGCCCATTTTTGTGGCCACGGACAGCGCCGATGTCTGGGCGCAAAGAGAAAACTTTCTGATGAATGAAGACGGTGATATGGATTTCGTCGCAGGCGTGCCGCCCGATGCTTTTTCAAAAACCGGTCAGCGCTGGGGTAATCCACTGTATGACTGGGAGTACATGCAGTCTACCGGTTTTAGCTGGTGGAAACAGCGTTTCAATACGCAGCTGGAACTGTTCGACATGATCCGTATCGACCATTTCCGCGGCCTGCAAGCCTGCTGGCAAATACCGGCTGAGGATGAAACAGCGATAAACGGCAGCTGGGTCGAAGTTCCGGGCCGGGAGCTGTTGCAGGCCCTGTTTGAAACCTTCCATCGTCTGCCGCTGATAGCGGAAGATCTGGGCCTGATTACCGATGAAGTGATCGAGCTGAAAGAGTTATTCAATCTGCCGGGCATGAAAGTTCTACAGTTCGCTTTTGATGGCAATAATAATAACCCCCACCTGCCGCACCGTCATGAATTGAACGCCCTTATTTATACCGGCACCCATGACAATGACACCACGCTGGGCTGGTTCAATGACAAAAGCAACTATAATAAGGCCTATTTTGAAGACTACACCGGCCAGAAGATCGAATCAGCCGAGCAGGCGGTATGGATAATGATGCGACTGGCCATGGCCTCCGTTTCATTTTTAACGGTGCTCCCCATGCAGGATCTGCTCATGCTGGACTCATCGGCACGCATGAATTCGCCGGGCACCATCAGCAATAACTGGCGCTGGCGGCTGGATTCAAGTGTGATGAAACCGGAATTAATTAAAGAGTTATCGCGTTTAATAAAGTTGTACCAAAGGTAAAATTATGTCCAGCCAAAAAACAGAATGCACTATCAAATTACCCGAGATAACTAAATTACCCAGCGACAGCGAAGCGCTGGCGCAGGATTTTGAAAGATATTTGACACGCCATCTGGGCCGTTATGTCGGTTGCGTACCTCACTACCTTTACGAAGCTCTGGCCCTCACCTTGCGCGATCGCATCATCACCGACTGGCGCAACACCTGGATCAGTTATGAAAAGAAGGGCCTCAAAAAAGTCCATTACATGTCTCTGGAGTTTTTGATCGGGCGCTCGTTAGGCAATCACCTCCTTAATATGGATATCGAGAGCGAAACCAGAACAGCCATGAACAAGTTCGCACTGGAGTTGGAAGAGATCATTAGTCAGGAGCAGGATGCAGGATTGGGCAACGGCGGCCTGGGTCGCCTCGCCGCCTGTTTTATGGACAGCTGCTCCACCCTGAAACTACCGGTCATCGGCTATGGCATTCGCTATGAGTATGGCATGTTCCATCAAAAAATAGAAAATGGCTATCAGATCGAGGAAGCCGATCACTGGCTCAGAGACGGCAACCCCTGGGAGCTAGAGCGACCCGAATTTACCCAGGTCATCAAGTTTGGCGGGCATCTGGAATGGATGCGCAACGGAAATCGCAAACCTCATATGGCCTGGATGGACACCGACGATATACTGGCGATTCCCTACGATGTGCCCATCTCCGGCTACAAAAACGACACCGTCAATACCCTGCGTCTGTGGAAAGCCAGAGCCACTAATGTTTTCAGTCTGGAAGATTTCAACGCAGGCAGTTATTCCGAAGCGGTCGAAGCCAAGAACGAGGCCGAGCACATTACTATGGTGCTTTATCCCAATGATGCCAGTGAAAACGGTAAGGAGCTGCGTTTAAAACAGCAGTACTTTTTAGCCTCTGCCAGTTTGCAAGATATTTTCAGGATGTGGCATAGCAATGAAGGTAAAGACTTCAGCAATTTTGCACAGCAAAATGTTTTTCAGCTGAATGACACCCATCCCACCATTGCCGTTGCCGAATTAATGCGACTGCTCATCGATGAAAAATACATGTCCTGGGATGACGCCTGGAACATAACCACTCAGACCATGGCCTACACCAACCATACCCTGTTGCCGGAAGCACTGGAAAAATGGCCG
>JAQICG010000135.1 GCA_027858635.1 Gammaproteobacteria bacterium
GTAGACATGTTTTTAATAGCGGCAGATAGTTTCAATGGGTTTAATATTACATCATCCGGCCGGAGCCGGTCGCAGTTGCTTCAGGCGGTAAAATACAGCAGCGTCTGGTAGGCAAAAAAGGCGGCCAGAAGCAGGCCGCCTTCAACCCGGGTGATGCGCCCGGGCTGCCTGAAGCCGTAAGCAAAAGCAAACAGGGCAGTGGTCAGGGCAAAAACCACCGGCAGATCACGCGTTAGAATGCCTTCCGCCAGCTGAGCCGGCGCTATCAGGCCGGGAATAGCGAGTACCCCGAGCGTGTTAAACAGGTTCGAGCCCACGATATTACCGATAGCGATATCGTGTTCGTTTTTCAGCGCGCCGACAACAGTCGCCGCCAATTCGGGCAGGCTGGTACCGATGGCGATAATGGTCAGGCCGATGACCAGTTCGCTGATGCCCATGGAGGTGGCGACATTGACCGCGCCCCAGACCAGTATCTTGGAGCTGGCAATTAACAAAATCAGGCCTGCAACCAGCCAGAAAATGGCTTTGGGCATGGATACATCCTGGGGAATCTCGTCTTTGAATTCATCCTCTATGACATCATGATTGCGCTCCTTGAGGGCGGTGCGGGTAATCCACCACATCCCCAAGACCAGTGCACCGAACAGTAGCAGACCGTCGATAAATCCCAGTGCGCCATCAATTAGTAGCGCCACTGTCAGCAGCGTGGCGATGAGCAGCAGGGGCAGCTCTTTTTTCAGAATTCCGGAATGGACATTTAATGGCACAATGAGCGCAGTCGTGCCCAGCACCAGGGTGATGTTGGTAATGTTTGAACCCAGCGCGTTACCGATCGCCATGGCCGGGCTGCCATCTAGAGAGGCGAACGCGGCGACCATCATTTCGGGGGCGGAGGTACCAAAACCGACGATGGTCAGACCGATAATCAGAGGCGAGATGTTCAGGTTTAGCGCAGCGGCAGCGGCCCCGTAAATAAATCGGTCAGCGCTCCATATCAGCAAAATAAAACCGATAATAATGACAAAGCTATTAGTGAGGAGGCTGTCAACAGGCATGAACGGACTCTATATAATAAGGTAGATGGTGAATTATGTTTGGCGACCAAATCGTGAATGCCGCCATTATAGGCGAACTCGCCACGGTTGTTGTAGCAGAGTGTATAAACAGGTGCATGAATAGCCTCAAACGTATACAATACGCGCCTGAGTCGATGGTAAAAGAGGTCAGACAGTATAGTGATTGGGCGATGTGTAAAAGGATATCAACTTGAGTGAAACGCTGGTAAAAATTCGAGGGCTGACATTCAGCCGGGGCAGTAACCTGATCTTTGATAACGTGGATATGGATATTCCGCGCAAGGGCATTACCGCCATCATGGGCCCTAGCGGCACCGGCAAGACCACCCTGCTCAAATTGATCGGCGGACAGTTACAGCCCGATTCGGGCAGTATTGAAGTGGATGGTCAGAATATCCACCGGCTGAAAACCAGAGAGCTGTACGAGTTGCGCAAGCGCATGGGCATGCTTTTCCAGAGTGGTGCGCTGCTCACCGACCTTTCGGTGTTCGAAAACGTGGCCTATCCCATCCGCGAACACACCCGGCTCAGCGAATCGATGGTACGCCAGCTGGTGTTGATGAAGCTGAATGCAGTGGGCCTGCGCGGCGCCAGGGATCTGGAGCCTGCCGAGCTGTCGGGCGGCATGTCGCGACGCGTGTCCATGGCCAGAGCCATCGCCCTCGACCCGATGATGATTATGTACGACGAGCCCTTTACCGGGCAGGACCCTATTTCCATGGGGGTGCTGGTGAAACTGATCAAAAGCCTGAACGATGCCCTGAATTTTTGCAGTATCGTGGTCTCGCATGATGTCCGTGAAACCATGTCCATCGCCGATTATGTTTACCTCATCTCGGCGGGCACCGTGGTCGAGCATGGTACGCCCGAGGCTATAACTAACAGCGAATCAGAATGGACCCGGCAGTTTATACAGGGTCTGGCTGACGGGCCGGTGCCTTTCCATGTGAAGGCGTCGCCTCTGCTTGATGATCTGCTGACCACTGCGGAGAGAAAGCGTGGTTGAGACTATATTGAATCGTATACAGATGCTGGGGCTCGCTACCCTGGACGGTTTCGCGCGTCTGGGTCGGGCCAGCCTGTTTCTGCTGGAGGTGCTGTCCAATCTGGGCGGCATGCTGAAGCGCCCGGGCCTGCTCATCAAGCAGCTGTTTTCCGTGGGCGTACAGACGCTGATTATTATTGTCGTTGCCGGCCTGTTCGTCGGCATGGTCATGGCGCTGCAATCTTATTATGCGCTGGTCGATTTCGGTGCCGAGAATTCAGTGAGTGTGATGGTGGTGCTGTCACTGCTGCGCGAACTCGGCCCGCAGATCACCGCCCTGCTGTTTGCCGGGCGCGCCGGTTCGGCGCTCACCGCTGAAATTGGTTTAATGAAGACCACCGAGCAGCTTTCGGGTATGGAAATGATGGCGGTTAACCCTATAGAAAGGGTTGTGGCGCCGCGTTTTCTGGCCGGGGTTATCGCCATGCCGCTGCTGGCCGCGATATTTAGTGCCGTCGGCGTGATGGGTGGCTATCTGGTCGCGGTCGAAATGCTGGGTCTGGATGCCGGTGCCTTCTGGTCGCAGGCGCAGGAAAACGTTGAGCTGATCGATGACCTGGGCAACGGCATGATCAAGAGCCTGGTGTTTGGTGTGGTGGTGTCATGGATTGCGGTATTCGAAGGCTATGACTGCATCCCCACTTCCGAGGGTCTGGGGCAGGCAACCACACGAACCGTGGTTTACGGCTCGCTGGCTATTCTGATTCTGGATTTTGTTTTGACCGCGCTGATGTTCGGTAAATAGGTTGTTTGGAGAATTTGAGAGGCATTTATGAATACACGTACA
>JAQICG010000105.1 GCA_027858635.1 Gammaproteobacteria bacterium
TTGTTGGCGATGGACTGCTCGATATTGATGCGCTCGATACCGGCGTAATATTCATTCAGACGATGCAGAGGAATCACCACATCTTCATTCACCTTGAAGGCGTTGGTGTGCGCAGAAATGGCGGCGGTGCGGGCACGGTCGAGCCAGAAATGGCGACGCGCTTCGGGGCTGATAGCGACAAAACCTTCGGCTCCACGACGATTGGCCAGCGCGATAATTTCCGACACCACCTGGGTCACGTCATTTTCATTATCACTGGCGAGATCGGCTATCAACACCATTCTCGGCCGTTCCCGACCCGGGCTCTTGGTGGTATAACGCACCGCTTTTACGTAGCGTTCATCCAGATGCTCCAGCCCTGCCAGCACCACCCCTTCGGCCCTGGTGACATGCTCAACGATCTCGGCGATGCCCGGTATGGAGTACGACAGATCGGCGCCGAAAAATTCCAGGCAGACGGTGCGTATATGCGCGGGCATGCGGTGCAGAATAAAACACGCCGAGGTTATGATGCCGTCGCAGCCCTCTTTCTGAATGCCGGGCAGACCGGAAAGAAACTTGTCGGTGACATCCTTGCCCAGGCCCACTTTACGAAATACCGAGCCGGCAATACGCAACATTTCAGGCTCGCCAATCAGGGTCTGGCCATCGGGCTTAAACCGGCTGATGCGAAACACCACCTCTTCCTGATCGTGCACCTTGCCCAGATTATGATCACAACGCTCAACTTCCAGCCATTCAGCATCCGGCGTCACCATGCGCCACGACACCAGATTATCCAGCGTGGTGCCCCACAGCACCGCCTTTTTACCGCCAGCGTTCATGGCGACATTACCGCCAATGCAGGAGGCATCCTGCGAAGTCGGGTCAACCGCAAAAACCAGCCCCTGCGTCCCCGCCAGATCGGAAACCCGACGTGTCACCACACCCGCCCCGCATCTGACCGTGGGCACGGCCTGATCCACACCCGGCAAAAGCCGGGTTTCAATGCCGCCCAGGGTTTCCAGTTTCTCCGTATTAATGACCGCCGAGCGCGCATCCAGCGGTACCGCGCCACCGGTATAACCAGTGCCACCGCCGCGCGGGATAATCGTCAATTCCAGCTCGATGCAGGCCTGCACAAGGTTCAAAACCTCTTCTTCCGTATCCGGCGAGATCACCACAAACGGCGATTCCACGCGCCAGTCGGTGGCATCGGTGGCATGAGAGACCCGCGCCAGCCCGCCGAAATCGACATTATCTTTACGGGTAATCGACTTGAAGCGCCTGCGCACTTTCTCTCGTAACTTTTTATCCACCTCAAACTGATCAGAAAACCGGTTGACCGCCTCGGTAGCCTCACGATGCAAATCCAGCGCCTTCTCATTACCATCCGCCCGTATCTCAATCTGGCCCAGGCGATGGTGCATAGCCTCAATCAGCGCCTTACGCCGCCCGGCATCTTCCAGCAGATCCTCCTGCAGATAGGGATTGCGCGACACCACCCACATATCCCCCAGCACCTCCAGCAGCATCCGTGCCGAAATGCCGGTGTTACGCTCACTCCGAAGCTCCTCAATCAACTGCCAGATCGGCTCGCCCAGTAAACGGATGACAATCTCACGGTCGGAGAAGGAAGTGTAGTTATAGGGAATTTCGCGGATACGCTCTAGCATAGATAAAGTCTTGGTAAGTTCTTGATTAGTTTTTAAGGGGGTACATTATAACTCTCTAAAAACAAAAATGAGGCAACCAGATGCGGCTAACCTGTTTTGATATTGCCGCATTTTATCTCATTCCGGCGTATTAAATACCCGCCATATTGGCATGACAAATTATTCCACCCTGTCGACGAGACCGGTGCTAAGTGTGGGAACGATGATGATATTTATATGCCCCGTCATACCGGCGCAGGCCGGTATCCACCTCTAACAGACACGATGCTGACCCAGAATAACGCTGCTCTATAAGAACTTAGCTGCCTTATAATCCATCGTTCCCACGCTCCAGCGTGGAAACAATGGCGAGCCTGATTAACTACGCGGGACTGGCCCGAGTGCTTCAACCAATGTCACAAGCTCTTCGGTAATATCAATCAGCTCTTTTAATAGCTGGCTGGATATTTCCAGATGGCCTTCATACACAGCAAGATTACGTACTTTATGGCATTGATCAAGTACCCGCCATTTAACATCCTTGAGCCCAAGCGTCTGCTTTAAACATTGGAAGACCAAATAACGATTATCAGAACGATAACCATGCCAACGCATTGCCGCTAAAGAAATCGCATGTGCAGCGCCGTATATCAGCGAAAAACGCCCTTCATCAGAAAGCCCGGCTACCCTGCCATCCTGTAGTCGACGCCTGGCAGAAGCCACCATGCCATCAAATTCATTTTGATCAGGCGGCTCCAGTTTGAGCTTGTTGATCTTTACCAGATTATCCAGCTTTTCCAATGTCATCTTCACATCCCTTTATCATTATCTTTGGCTGCTCCATCACACGTGTAATAAAACTATTATCAGCACTCAATTTAGCATTAAATTCATTCCGGCCATAAATAGTAGGATTGACCTCACGTTGCAATGATGCCTCACCCGGCATCAGCGCCTCCATAACATCGCTATAACTTAAGCCCTCACCCAACAGCATCAGATCAATATCGCTTGATTCTGTAGCCGTACCTTTTGCGATAGAGCCATAAATGAAAGCCGTCTCGATATGATTATCGAGCACACTAAGCGCCAGCCTGATTTCATCAGCAACACCAAACGTCTTTTTAACAATAGCAACCAGCTCTTCAAATACGGGACTCGCACGGTTAGCCTGATAATAGCTTTGATTCCCCTCACGGCTCGCCGTAAGCAGGCCAGCAGCGAGTAGACGGCCAAGCTCCCGGCTGACCGTGCCACGTCCCATAGCCACCTGACGCATAATTTCATTGGTATAAAAACGCTTATCCGGCTTACCAAATAAAAGCCCTAAAACCTTCTGCTGTGTTTTGGTGAATAAGGCATCACCGATAGAAACTGCTGTCATACTTGCCATCCATATAGACCCATAATGGGGACTTTCATCCCCTATTTGGGTACTATAATACCCTTTGTGGGGCTTGACAAGCATTGGAGCGGGCAGATCATAGTCTACAGGGAGGGGGCTTTTATTTATATCCATCGTTCCCACGCTCCAGCGTGGGAATGCATCCCCGGACGCTCCAGCGTCCCGATCAAGCCCAGCCATTAACCTCAATCAAACCAGCCTCGCCCATATAATTCCTCGCACTGGAATAACGCCAATGCTCCGGCTTATCCACATAACCGCGTTTTACAGGGTTGTTATGAATATAATCCAGCTTCTCCCGCATCATATCCTCGCTGATATCAGCTCTGCATGTGAACCTTCCTGCCAGAATTGATATTGCCGATCATGCTTGTGCGCCTTGCAGGAAAAACGTAAACGCTCAAGCAAGCGACTGGCATTCTGCTCTTCCAGATAACACAACAAGTTTTTCGCAGTGAACGATTTAAAACTACTCACGCATTTATCCAGTCGGGGAGCCTGTGCAACACAGTGAAGATGATTTTCCATAATAACGTAACCATAAAGCTCAAAAGCTTCATGCTGTTGCAGATGCTGCCAACTACTGAGAACAATATCAACGCAGGCCGGACGCATAAACACCGGCAACCACTCCATCACCGTGCAAGTGAGAAAATGCGGTTTATCGGCTTCTGTGATGACATAGCGGCTGCGACTCATTATTTATGTCCTTTTAATAATGTGAATAACGTGGCGCTGGAGCGCCTGGGGATGCGTTCCCACGCTGGAGCGTGGGAACGATGGCATATAGGGAAATTAATTCAGGCTGGCATCATTAATCAGGTTGTTGATTGCAGAGGTTTTTTCCAGCTCCAGCACAATGGCTTCGTCCAGCGATATTTCATCTGTCTCGAGATAGGGCAATATCTGCGAAACCACCTGCATAAGCATTTGCATGCCCTGTTGTTCAGCGGGGTCGGACGAGGCCTGATAATTCGCCTCCAGGTCCTGCAGGTGTTGCTGCATCTGCTGAACACGACTGCTGAGATCCAGCGCCCGATACGCCTCTTTATAGGTAATATGAAGCTCGCGGGAACCGTCAGATTCCATAATCTTTAAATCAAATGGGCCGTCAATTAACATACGCCGCCTCGGGTAGATGCCTGTTAGTGAATGAAAAGCCAATGATAAGGTCAATCGTAGATAGTGACAACTTCTGGCCGGATTAAACGTAGATTGTACATGGCTTCCTCAGTACGAATGGGGTTATCTTCTGGTAAAACATCAGGGGGATTAGTATCGCTCCACGCTCCAGGGAGTAAGTATCGTTCCCACGCTCCAGCGTGGGAATGCATCCCAGGACGCTCCAGCGTCCCGATCAAATATTTCTTAATTTTTCTTACTGGCATATTTCACCAATGGGCCAATCGTAAGCCCCTG
>JAQICG010000028.1 GCA_027858635.1 Gammaproteobacteria bacterium
GGATTATACCTCTCTTGGTGAAGAAGGTCTTTAAATAAATGACCCCTGGAACGACGTATTTTATTGTAACTGTTCATATCTGCCTTCAACATGGTTGAGAAACTCGAGTTGTCCGCTGATGTTATCCAGTATCAACCCTTGCGATTTCACCTGGAAGTCCCGCTGAGTGATGTTCACCGGCCGGCAGCTGGTGGCGATCTGCCTGCGCAAATCGATGTCCAGTTGCGCGGTTTCAAGTCGTATCGGCTCGGGCACGTCCCGCTGTTCTATAATGACTTCATCGCGCAGGCTGATGTGCTGGTTGTTGTCAGCAATCTCACCTCTTTGGGCAACGATAGTCCAGCGATGTTCATTTTGCAGCAGCTCCAGCACAGGTTTATTCATAATCGCGAAGTCGTCATCGTTATAGTGTTCGAGCAGTCGGGCTTTCAGGGTGTGACCCGGCCGGCCCTCCTCGTTCATGATGGTGATGGTAAAATCACGGATGAAGACATCTATATAATGAGGATCGCTGTCTTTCATAGTATCAATACTAACGCTTCTCTCCCAAGTTTGTGAGCCCCAGAAAATCAGCGCGGCAATGATAATAAGGGAGAGGGAAAACAGGCGTTTCATGAAATAAGATCCGGACGCTAAGCCGGAACGTAAAGATACGATTCCAGCTTGCCGGCCAGCATGCCCTGTGCTTCGAGAATGAATTCACAGACATCGCGCACTGCGCCGCAACCGCCGTTGCGGGGTGTAATCCAGTGGGCGTGCTGTTTCACAAAGGGGTGAGCATCCTGCACAGCAATGGCGAAATCAACCCGCGACATGATGGGCAGGTCTACCACGTCATCACCGACATAAGCGATTTTGTCCATGCAGATGCCCACTTCCTCGATTAGGTGTTCGAAGGCCGGGGTTTTATCGCGATAGCCCTGATACACCAGACTCACGCCCAGATCCATCATGCGGTGTTCCACCACCTGAGACTGACGTCCGGTAATGACCGCCGCTTTTACGCCGCACTCCAGCAGCATGCGCATGCCGTGACCATCCTTAGAATTAAAGGCTTTGTATTCCTGGCCGTCGTCACCGATAAACAGGCTGCTGTCGGTCATGACGCCGTCGACATCAAAAATGACCATTTCTATTTTTTTTGCTTTTTCTATGATGTCCTGCACGAGGAGCTCCTGTTGGATTATTTTGTTCAGACCACGCCGGCGCGTAAAAGGTCATGCATGTTAAGTGCACCAATGAGTTTGTTGTCGTCGTCGGTGACTAGCACGCCGTTGATGTTGAAGTCATCCATGAGCTTCAGTGCTTTCACCGCTAGCTCATGTTCATTAGTGGTTTTGCAGTTTTTTGTCATCACCGCTTCAATGGGGGCGGTGTGAATGTCGATGCCCTGGTCGAGCGAGCGACGCAGATCGCCGTCGGTGTAAATGCCCAGTAGCTGATCATACTCATCGACCACTGCCGTCATTCCCAGCCCCTTGTGGGTCATCTCCATCAGCGCGGCTGAAACCGTCGCCTGTTCACTCACTTTGGGGATTTTCTCCGCCTTGTGCATGATGTCGCCGACATGGCACAGCAGCCGCCGGCCCAGCGTACCACCGGGGTGCGAAAGCGCAAAATCTTCCGGAGTGAAGCCGCGAGCCTGGAGCAGGGCGATAGCCAGGGCATCACCCATCACCAGCGAAACCGTGGTGCTCGAAGTTGGCGCCAGCCCGTGGGGACAGGCCTCCTGCGCTACGCTGACATCCAGATTGACATCGGCTTCGGTGGCCAGTGTCGAGCGGGGGTTGCCGGTGAGTGTGATCAGCGGCACGCCGAAGCGCTTGAGGATGGGGACGATGGTTAGCAGCTCCAGGGTGTTGCCCGAATTGGAGAGCGCGATGACCACATCCTTAGGGGTGATCATGCCCAGATCGCCGTGGCTGGCTTCACCGGGGTGGACAAAAAACGCCGGGCTGCCGGTGCTGGCCAGCGTGGCTGCGATTTTGCCGCCGATGTGGCCGGATTTACCCATGCCTGTGACGACGATACGCCCTTCGCAGGCGAGCATGAGCTTGCAGGCGGTGGTGAAGTCGTCGTTGATGCGTGAGCGCAGGGCCTCAACAGCAGCCAGTTCGGTATCAATGACGGCGAGGCCGAGTTGTTTAAAGTCGGCGATTTTCAGATCAGTGGTAGACATGTTTTTAATAGCGGCAGATAGTTTCAATGGGTTTAATATTACATCATCCGGCCGGAGCCGGTCGCAGTTGCTTCAGGCGGTAAAATACAGCAGCGTCTGGTAGGCAAAAAA
>JAQICG010000241.1 GCA_027858635.1 Gammaproteobacteria bacterium
GGCCTCCATTGTGGCCGACACCATTGAAGCTTACTTGAACCAGAAAAAAGTCGACAAACGACCCAAAGTTGACGTTCATCACTTCAGCTTGACTGAAAAGATGAAAGAAGCCGGTCTGCAAACTGAAGCCTATGACGTTGCTCAGCATAAAGATGATGCACAGCGCGGCACCGACACTCAGGCTTACGCGATTCACAACTATGAAGATCGCTCTTCGCAGGAAATCATTTCCACAGACCACATGTTCCTGGGCCATTTCAGCTACACGCCCCGCATCTTGCGCTCTACTGATGTACCTTCTTCTGATGAAGTGCTGAATCACTTTGTTGAGCGTCAGTCAGGTCTGAGTGACGACGCAGCTGTCGCTGAAGCCGGTCGCTGCATGAGCTGTGGTATGTGTTTCGAGTGTGATAACTGTGTGATTTACTGCCCTCAGGATGCGGTTTTCAGGGTAAGTAAAGACCAGCATACAACCGGTCGTTATGTGGATACAGACTACAACAAATGTATCGGCTGCCACATCTGTGCCGATGTCTGCCCATCGGGTTACATCGACATGGCTCTGGGCTAAGGTTAATTGCTCGATCAATAACAAGAAGTATGATGGCTGATACTATGACTAAGCGTTTTCTGCGTATATCACTGATCCTCACCGGATTGATCCTGCTATTCCCTTTACAGGGAATGGCAGATACACCCTTCCCTTCAATTAACATTCCTGAAGGTGAAGGGGTTAAATGCGTTGAACCGGTGGATGACATCCGCCGCAACCACATGAACTACCTCCTGCATCAGCGTGATAAAACGGTGCATGAAGGTATTCGGACCGAAAAGCATAGCTTAGCCAACTGTATTGATTGCCACGTACAGCCCAACGAGCAGGGTGTCGTGCCCACTCATGAGGATAAAGAGCACTTCTGCAACGCCTGTCATCAGTACGCGGCGGTTCAGATCGACTGCTTTGAATGCCATGCAGATCGCCCGCAAGAGTACATTAATCGTAATTCTAAGCCCCAGGCGCTTCAGCAACAGCTGAAGGAAAGACTGATGGCTAAAGAGATGGGGGCGCGCTAATGTCTGATCAAATTAACGATTCAAGACGTAATTTTCTGTCTAAAGCGGCCGTTGCCGGCAGCGTTACGCTGGCACCGGGCATATTCCTGCACCAGACTGCACACGCAAAACCCGATGATCAGGCAGTCAGTAGCGACAACCGCTGGGGCATGCTGATCGATACTGAGAAATGTGCCAAAGGTTGTACCGGCTGTATTGATGCCTGTAACGAAGAGTTTGACTTAATCGGCAGCATGCCAAAATCTTCTGAGGCACAGAAGACTCAATATATCCGTAAGGTTACACTGGTCGAAAAGCAGACCAGGCATGAAACCTCACTACCGATGCTGTGTCAGCATTGCGAAAATCCGCCCTGTGTGGATGTTTGCCCTACCGGCGCATCCTTCAAACGTGTCGATGGCATTGTGCTGGTGGACAAGCATATCTGTATCGGCTGCCGCTATTGCATGATGGCCTGCCCGTACAAAGCGCGTTCTTTTGTGCATGAAGCCATCGAAAACCAGACTTTGGCTGCGCCTCGTGGTAAAGGCACGGTCGAATCGTGCACCATGTGTGTACACCGTGTTGATAAAGGCGAGATACCCGCCTGTGTGGAAGCCTGCACCGCAGACAATCACAACGCCATGCTCTTTGGTGATATTAACGATCCCCGCAGTGAGATTTCCAGAGAGATGAAAAAACACGGTGGCAAACAGATTCGCGCAGACCTGAAACTCAACACCGGCGTTCGTTACCAGGGACTTTGAGTCCATCGCCTTTAAATCATCCACTGAGTCAATAAACAGATGAAAAAGATCGAACACACAAAAATAACAGGTCAAAGTGTTGCCTACTACGGGCTGCTGGCAGGTCTTGGTTTCATGATACTGCTGGGACTGATTGCCACCTGGTACATGGAGCATAACGGTCATTATGTCACAGGCATGACTAATCATATCGTCTGGGGCATGCCCCATATATTTGCTGTGTTTCTGATTGTGGCCGCTTCAGGCGCTCTGAACGTCGCCTCAATCGCCTCGGTGTTTGGCAAAAAAATCTATGACCCGCTGTCGCGCCTGTCAGCCTTGCTGGCAATAGCCCTGCTGGCCGGGGGCCTGATCGTATTACTGCTGGACCTGGGTCGTCCTGACCGCCTGATTGTGGCAATTACCACCTACAACTTCAAATCGATCTTTGCCTGGAACATTATTCTGTATACCGGCTTCTTCGCCGTTGTGGGCGCCTACATCTGGATGATGATGGATCACAACATGCACAAGTTTAAGAAGAAAGTCGGCCTGACCGCCTTTGTATGGCGCCTCGTGCTCACCACCGGTACCGGCTCCATCTTCGGTTTCCTGGTGGCGCGTTCCGCCTATGATGCCGCCATTATGGCTCCCATGTTCATCATCATGTCGTTCGCTTTCGGCCTGGCGATTTTTCTTCTGGTACTGATGGCGGCCTACAGCTGGACCGGTCGCGAACTGGGTGATGCTGTTGTCGCCCGCCTGAGATCGCTGCTGGGTGTATTTGTAGCGGCATCGCTTTTCATCACTGCCATCTACCACCTGACTAATTTGTACATCACTCAACATCACGGTGTAGAAGCGTTTATTCTTGCTGACGGCGGTATTTACACCAACTTGTTCTGGATCGGACAGGTTTTTCTGGGCGGTCTTCTGCCGCTGGCGCTGATCTACGCCCCCTCCCTTAAAACCAGCCGCAATACGCTGGGCGTGGCCAGTGCGCTGATTATTATCGGCGGCCTGTGCCAGCTATATGTCATCATTATCGGTGGTCAGGCCTATCCGATGGAGATCTTCCCTGGTTATGAGGTCAACAATGCATTCTTTGGTGCAATCAGCCAGTACTCGCCTTCTCTGCCCGAAATTATGCTGGGCCTGAGCGGCGTAGCTGTGTCACTGTTACTACTGACCTTCGCTATCAAAGTCTTAAGA
>JAQICG010000220.1 GCA_027858635.1 Gammaproteobacteria bacterium
CGCACATAGGTGCCTTTCGAGCAATGCACTTCCAGATCGACCAGGTCTCCTTCAACCGAATGCAGGATTATTTCATAAATGCTGATAGTACGCGGCTTGCGCTCCACCTCAATGCCTTCGCGGGCAAGCTTGTACAGGCGTTCGCCATTATGTTTCAGGGCCGAATACATGGGCGGTATCTGGTCAATTTCACCTTTAAATTCCGGAATGACCCGCTCAACATCCTTCTTCGTGACGGTCGAACACTCACGACGTTGTAGCACTTCACCCTCGGCGTCGCCGGTGGTGGTGGTCACACCCAGCTGACAGGTAAACCGGTAACGCTTGTCAGCATCCAGCAGAAACGCGGATATTTTTGTCGCCTCTCCAAAGCAGATCGGCAACATACCGGTAGCCAGAGGGTCGAGACTTCCAGTATGCCCGGCCTTGGCGGCGCGGTATAAAGTCTTTACCTGCTGTAGCGCTTTGTTAGAACTGATACCGGAGGGTTTGTCCAGCAACAGCACTCCGTTAACTGAACGACCTTTACGTTGACGTTGACGCCTGGACATACTTATCGGGCCCTGTTAATTTTCATTGTCGTCACGGTCATCCTGCTCGTCAACCGATTTTGATTCGTCTTCGTCAATGGCTGTACGAATCAAATGCTCCATCGCCGCGCCTCTGGCCATACTTTCATCGTTGATAAATCTCAAGGTAGGTACAGTACGCGAACGCATTCTGGCGGCCAGTTGACTGCGCAGAAAACCGGAAGCCCGATTCAGCGTGGCCATGGTTTCAGCCTGCTTGTCTTCTTCCATCACCGAGCAATAAATCACCGCATGGCTGAGATCACGACTCAGCTTTACAGCGGAGAAGGAGAGCAGGCCCATGCGCGGATCTCTTAGTTCATCACGTACGATTTCGGCGAGATCTCGACGTATCTGCTCAGCCATGCGCTGACTACGGGAAAATTCTCTTGGCATTTCAGTCTAATTTAGAGCGTACGCTCGACCTCAACACGTTCGAATACTTCAATCTGATCACCCGGCCTGACATCGTTGTAGTTTTTCACCGCAATACCACACTCGGTACCGCTCTTCACTTCTTGCACATCATCTTTATATCGGCGTAATGATTCAAGCTCGCCTTCAAAAATGACCACATTGTCACGCAGTACGCGAATAGGTCGTGAGCGTTTGATAGTGCCTTCTGTCACCAAAGAACCCGCCACCTGACCCAGTTGCTGTGAGCGGAAAACTTCCTGAACTTTGGCAAGACCAATAATCTGTTCGCGGAATTCCGGTTTCAACAGACCGACTAGCGCCTTTTTCACGTCATCAATCAGCTCGTAAATAACACTATAGTAATTAATGTCGACGCCGCGCTCAGCTGCTGAAGTACGTGCCGAAACATCAGCGCGAACGTTAAAGCCAAGAACAATGGCATTGGAAGCCGCCGCCAGACTCACGTCTGTCTCATTAATACCGCCAACACCGGAACCGACAATGGCAACATCAATCTCTTCGTTATCGGCGGTGAGTTTGAGTAGCGCCTCTCTGATGGCTTCAAGCGTGCCCTGCACATCGGCCTTGAGCAGAATATTTAGCTTGGTGACTTCACCAGCTTTCATCTGGTCGAAAATAGAATCGAGCTTGGTCTGCTGCTGACCGGCAAGCCGTAAGTCGCGTGCTTTCTGGCGACGCTTATCGGTGACTTCTCGCGCAGTACGCTCATCTTCAACCACCAGCACTTCATCACCCGCACTCGGGGTTTTAGACAGCCCGATGACAGCCACGGGAATAGAAGGCAAGGCCTGCTCAACTTCCTTACCGTATTCGTTAAACATCGCCCGAACACGACCGAACTCTTCGCCCGCGAGTATGATATCGCCTTTTTTCAGCGTGCCCTGCTGCACCAGTACAGTGGTGGTTACACCACGTCCTTTGTCCAGGCTGGCTTCAAGCACAACACCGTTGGCCGGGCCTTCAGAATGCGCACTCAACTCCATCAGTTCGGCTTGCAACAAAATAGCATCCAGCAAATCATCGATGCCCTGCCCTGTTTTGGCCGAGACGTTCACAAATACATTCTCACCACCCCACTCTTCGGAGATAACGGAATAATTGCCTAATTCGCTCTTCACTCGTTCAGGGTCGGAATCTTCTTTATCAACTTTGTTAACCGCTACGATGATCGGCACATTTGCCGCCTTGGCATGCTGTATGGCTTCAATGGTCTGGGGCATGACACCGTCATCGGCTGCCACAACCAGAATCACAACATCGGTGGCACTGGCGCCACGCTCACGCATGCTGGTAAAAGCGGCGTGACCGGGGGTATCAAGAAATGTAATCATGCCCTTGTCGGTTTCTACATGATAAGCGCCGATATGCTGAGTAATACCGCCGGCTTCGCCAGTCGCGATTTTCGAGGTCCGAATGTGATCAAGCAAAGATGTTTTACCGTGATCAACGTGCCCCATAATGGTAACCACCGGAGCTCTGGCGTATTCTTCGAACTGAGTCGTATCTCTGGCAAGCAACTCTCTTTCACGGTCGTCTTCATTGATGGTCACAACTTTATGGCCCAGCTCTTCAACCACCAGTGCAGCGGTATCCTGATCAATGACCTGATTAATCGTCGCCATCACACCCATTCTCATAAGTGCCTTGATCAGATCACCGGCCTTCATCGACATGCGCCGGGCTAACTCATCCGCTGTAATGGTTTCAGGGATATTAACCTCGTGCTGCACCGGCTCAACCGGCATTGCAAAACCATGACGTGTTTCCGCAACAACTCTGCGTGATTGATATTTGCCTTTTTTCTTCTTACGTTTGCCACTTTTATCTGTGGAGACGTGAAGTTCAGTGCGACCATGCAAGGTCTTTTCATGCTTGGTAGGCTTTTTGCCACCTTTATCGCGTCTCGCACTTTCAGCCTGAACGACATCAGGAGTTGCCATTTCGCCGGCGGCTTTTTTCGCTCTCGGCTTTTCGCTCTCTGCCTTGTCAGCTTTAGCAGGTGCTTCCGGCTCAATTTCTGACTCGACCTCGGCTTCAACTGCCGCCGGAGCTTTTGCTTCGGCAATTCTGGCGGCCTCTTTCTCACTTTCCTGTTTACGCAACTCCGCACGGGCACGAATTCTCTCCTGCTCCTGATCACGCTCTAATTCTCGCTGAGCCTGATCCGCACGCAGTTTTTCCAGGTCCTCCAGCTCTTTTGGTTTAACGCCGGCTGCGGGAGCTTGGACGACTTCTTCAACATCACCCGGTTTTGCAATAGTGCGTTTTTTTCTAACTTCAATAGCCACAGTTCTGCCGCGGCCTGGACCACTACCTGTCTTGAGCTCGGAGACGGATTTACGCTTAAGCGTAATTTTTTTGGATTTCTCTTCTTCACCTGCCGCTGATTTACCGTGCTGTCCACGCAAATAATCGAGCAGTTGAAGTTTATCCTTATCAGAAATCACGGCATCCGCACCGCCGACCTTCAGGCCCGCTTCTTTAATCTGATCAAGGAGTCGTTCAACCGAAGTTCCGACTACGCCTGCAAGTTGTTTAACTGTTACTTCTGCCATATATGCCTCAGTACTTATTTTTCCTCGGCTTCAAACCATGGAGCGCGAGCTGTCATAATCAACGATGACGCAAATTCTTCGTCCATCTCATCAATTACCATTAATTCATCAACGGAGAGTTCTGCTAAATCTTCCCTTGTACATACACCAATTGCCGCCAGACGATTAGCCGTAACCGGATCCATGCCTTCCATGTTGAGCAGGTCTTCTGCGGGCTTTTCTTCCGGGACCTCTTCAGTCATGATCGCCTGGGTCAGTAGATAGTCCCGTGCACGATTGCGCAACTCATTAACAATATCTTCGTCGAACTCTTCGATTGCCAACAGCTCGTCTTCGGGCACATAAGCAACCTCTTCGATTGTGGTGAAACCTTCGGCAACCAGAATCTCTGCGAGTTCAGTATCCACATCCAGCTGCTCAACAAACACCTCTAGATACTTGGAGCTTTCTTCTTCGTTTCTGTCTTCCGCATCTTTTTCGGTCATGACGTTGAGTTCCCAGCCGGTCAGCTCACTGGCCAGCCGAATGTTCTGACCGCCACGGCCAATCGCCATCGCCAATTTATCTTCTTCAACCGCGATATTCATGCTGCGTGAATCTTCATCAAGAACAATGGAAACAACTTCTGCCGGCGACATGGCGTTGATCACGAACTGTGCGGGATTTTCATCCCACAGAATAATATCCACACGCTCACCGGCCAACTCATTGGAGACCGATTGTACCCGTGATCCGCGCATGCCGACGCAGGCACCGATAGGGTCGAGCCTCGGATCGAGTGAATTAACGGCGACTTTTGCACGTGAACCGGGGTCGCGTGCGCCACAGATAATCTCAATTAAATTCTGATCCACTTCCGGCACTTCAAGCTTGAACAGCTCAACCAGAAATTCAGGTGCGGTACGACTGACGAACAACTGCGGGCCACGAACTTCAGTACGCACTTCGCGCAAGTAGCCACGTAACCGGTCACCCGGACGAACCGCCTCACGCGGAATCATATCTTCTCGGGGGATAAAGGCCTCGACATTGTCGCCCAGATCAAGGTAGACATTGCCACGCTCGACGCGCTTGACTGTGCCCATCACCATCTCGCCTTCACGATCTTTATATGCTTCGACTACCCGAGAACGCTCGGCTTCCCGGACTTTCTGCACAATAACCTGTTTGGCGGTTTGTGCAGCAATACGACCAAATTCGACCGACTCGATCTGCTCTTCCACATAATCGCCAATCCGAACCTCAGGCTCATCAATCTGCGCAGCTTCAATAGTGATTTCTGCCAGCGGATTCTCCATTGGCTCATCAGAGCTAATTACCAGCCAGCGCCTAAAAGTCTCGTAGTCACCGGTTTCACGATCAATATCCACACGAACTTCAATTTCCTTGCCACTTTTCTTACGCGTAGCCGAAGCCAGAGCCGCTTCAATGGCCTGGAAAATGATCTCTTTGTCGATGCCTTTTTCGTTCGACACCGCGTCAGCGACGTAGAGAATATCCTTGTTCATGTTTTGTAAACCTCACTATTTCTTATCAAAATCGGGTACCAGCCTGGCCTTGTCAATCGTCGCAACGGGCAGACGCACCTCTTTGTTATCACATTCGATGATGATGTCATCATCTTCAACGCCGGTTAAACGGCCTTTAAAATTACGCTGCCCTTCAAACGCCATACCGGTTTTGACCTTAACCTCTTCACCGATATAACGCTGAAAATCCTGTAGACGTCGCAAGGGCCTATCCATGCCCGGTGACGATACTTCCAGACTGTATTGTCCGGAAATGGGATCTTCGACATCCAGCACCGCACTGATTTGCTGGCTCACCGCAGAGCAGTCCTCAACCAGAATCCCTGAATCCCGGTCGATATACAGGCGCAGCACGCCATATTTTGGATTGGGATGGTGTTCAATTTCAACCAACTCATAGCCCATGCCTTCGACTACAGGTTCAAACAATTCCCACAATTTTGTCAGACTATGGCGCATGGGTATCTTTCCAGTCGCTACAGCGACATTTTTAATTACGACATAACTTTTATATCGCCAATAAAAAAGCCCCGTAAACGGAGCTTTTTCCAAAAATCTCTGGTAACGATATAAAGCATGAGATGCTTATTGACTCATGCTCCTCCGTACTAATAATCGTGCACCAAGAAATGGTAGCGGGGGCAGGATTTGAACCTACGACCTTCGGGTTATGAGCCCGACGAGCTGCCAGACTGCTCCACCCCGCAACAACGAACGGCGCAAATAATACTCACTTAAGACGGCGATTGCAAGCCTGTATCACTGAATACAGACATTTAATCTAAGACTTTAAACAAACACCGATAAACACAGCGACATTAATCCCGCAGGGTAAATTCCCAAAGCCAGTACCAACAGCGCATTGGCACTTAACGTAACCTGCATATCACGACCGCAGCTTAGCGGCTGATCGTCAACCACCTCATCAAAGTACATGACCTTGATCACGCGCAGATAGTAGAACACGCCGATGATCGAGAAGAAGACCGCAACCAGCGCCAGCCAGAGCAGGTCGATCTGCACCACCATGTTGAGCACCGCCAGCTTCGCCCAGAAACCCACCGTGGGCGGAATCCCGGCCATGGACAGCATCAACACCAGCATCAGGAAGGCAAACCAGGGACTGCGCTGGTTCAGGCCACGGAAGTCATCGATCTCTTCAGCCTCAAAGCCCTGGCGCGCCAGCAGCATGATGATGCCGAATGCGCCCAGTGACATCAGCGCATAAGAGAGGGTGTAGAACATGGCTGCGGCATACGACTCGGCGGTGCCGGCCAGTACGCCCAGAAGGATAAAGCCGACGTGGGAAATGGTCGAATAAGCGAGCATGCGCTTGAGATTGCTCTGGGCGATGGCGATGACATTACCGGTCGCCATCGACAGCACCGACAGAATGACCAGCATCTGCTGCCAGTCGGTCTGCAACTCGCCCATGGTTTCCACCAGCAGGCGCATGATCAGGGCGAAACCGGCCAGCTTGGGCGCAGTGCCGATGAAAGCGGTAACAGCGGTCGGCGCGCCATGATAGACGTCCGGCACCCACATGTGGAACGGCACCGCGCCCAGCTTGAACGCCAGCGCCACCAGGATAAAGACCAGCGCGAAGACCATGCCGATGCGCGAATCCCCGGCCTGATTGATCGCAATGGCAATGTCGGAGAGCACCAGGCTGCCGGACAGACCATACAGAATTGACATGCCATAAAGCAGCATGCCGGAGGCAATCGCCCCGAGTACGAAAAACTTCATGGCCGCTTCGGAAGCGTTGCCGTTATCACGATTGAACGCCACCATGGCGTACAGGCACAGCGACAGCAGTTCCAGCCCCAGATAGATCATCAACAGATTATTGGCCGACACCATCAGCATCATGCCGAGCACGGCAAACAGACCCAATACGTAATATTCACCTTTGAAAATATTGCGGTCTTTTAAATAATCTCTGGAATAGACAAAAGCCACAGAAGACAGCGCCAGAATACCCAGCTTCAGCACGGTTGATAAGGCGTCCTGCACAAACATGTTGTTGAAAGCCAGCTCACGGCCATCCCACGGCTGCATCAGCAATAAAACAAAGCTGCCGAGCAGCGCCAGTTGCGCCAGCAGGTAGCTGAAATCACGCTTGGCCTCGCTGATAAAGGCGTCAACCACCAGCACGATACAGGCCATGCTGAGCAGAAATATTTCCGGCCAGGCGATTAAGTAATTGAGTGCTTCAAGTGTCATTGAATAGCCTTGTTCAGGTAATTAAACCGCTTGTTTATAATTTTGATACAGCCATATGCTGTAACAGGTTTTCAACCGTGGCGTGCATCACTTCGACCACTGGCGCCGGATACAGCCCCATCGCCAGCACCGCCACCGCCAGCGTTGACATGATCAGTAGCTCTCGCTGACTCAGATCTTTCAAGGCACGCACATTGTCGTTAGCCACTTCGCCATAAAATACCCGCTTAACCATCCACAGGGTGTAGGCCGCGCCCAGAATCAGCGTGGTGGCGGCGAGGAA
>JAQICG010000151.1 GCA_027858635.1 Gammaproteobacteria bacterium
GTTTTTTTCAAGGGAGCATCAATGGTGTTGGTGCCGCGCCAGTGTCCGGCGACCAGCGCCAGATAATATTTACCTAGTCCCGATCGGGTTTCATCGCGCAGCAGCTCATGCAGCCAGAGTAAGGCGGTTCTTTTTGTGGCAATGAGCAGGCAGCCGCTGGTCTCGCGGTCGAGGCGGTGAACCAGTTCCAGAAACTGTTCGGGGTGCTGTTGTTTAAGCGCTTCGATTACACCGAAGGCAAGGCCGCTGCCGCTGTGCACGGCGATACCGGACGGCTTGTTGAGCACCAGCAGGTGCTCATTTTCGAACAGGATGGAGGCCTCAATCAGTTCGATTACCGAATCGGGAACCATTGCTGCTTGCTCGCTATTAATGCGGGCAGGGGGAATGCGGACATAGTCATCCAGTTTTAATTTGTAATGGGGTTTTTTGCGGCCGCTGTTGACCCGCACCTGACCGCTACGCAAAAGTTGGTAGACATGACTTCGAGGTACACCCTTGAGCTGGCCGAGCAAAAAGTTGTCGATGCGTTGGCCGGCATGGTGGTCGTTAATTTGAACTATTTTGGCGCCTTGATGGTCTGATTTCATGTGGATTAGAGCCAAATATGTGTAAATGTATGATTTTTAGGTCTTTCGCGGCGCTTTCAGGTTGACCGTAGGGCTGCATTTTGACAGACTTCATGCTGCTTGTGCTAGCGCAAGCTATGATAAATACTAAGGATTTTTTCGACGACTCCACTTAAAAAGGCAAGTCATCAAGGAACTTTTCCACGCTGTGATAGCGAAGAAAGTGCCACGAATAGCGTGGCCAGCAGGCCTCATTGGGAGGTCGGGCATACTAAAATTTACATATTCGCATATCTGTTTACAGGTTGCGGGTAATGTTAATAAGAGAAAACAACATTTAATGTATACCTCAGCTTTATTTACCGGAATCAATTTCACATTGCCTGAAATAGGCGTATTGGGAGCTTTAATGGCTCTGACCGGTACGCTATTTGTTCAGGCTTTAAGTCATGTGCGCCTACTTGAAATGGCCGCCATCGGTGAAGCGAAGCTGAGATCACCCTCAGGTTTAATAAACAATGAAAAGAATTTTAATCAACGCGACTCAGAAAGAAGAGATTCGTGTGGCCATGGTCGATGGTCAGCAACTCTACGATCTAGATGTCGAAATATCCTCTCAGGAGCAGAAGAAAGCCAACGTTTACAAAGGTAAGATTACCCGCGTAGAGCCCAGTTTGGAGGCCTGTTTCGTCGATTACGGCGCGGAACGGCATGGCTTTCTGCCTTTTAAGGAAATATCCCGCAATTACTTCACCGAAGAAGCGCTGAAAGCCGGTGGTCGTCCCGATATTCGTACTGCGATTGCTGAAGGCACGGAAGTGGTCGTTCAGATTGAAAAAGAAGAGCGTGGCAACAAAGGCGCGGCATTAACCACCTTCATCAGTCTGGCCGGGCGCTTTCTCGTGCTGATGCCGAACAATCCTCGTGCCGGCGGCGTTTCGCGCCGTATCGAAGGCGATGACCGTAGCACCATCCGCGAAGCCATGAGTCAGCTCATCATTCCTGATGGCATGGGCATGATTGTGCGCACTGGCGGCATCGGTCGCTCGGTCGAGGAGCTGCAATGGGATCTTGATTACCTGTTACAGCTCTGGGATGCGTTTGAAAGCGCCGCCTCGGCCAGACCTGCACCCTTCCTGATTTATCAGGAGAGCAACGTCATTATTCGCGCTCTGCGTGATTATTTCAGAAATGACATCAACGAAGTGCTGATCGATTCGCCGAAAGTGTTCGAAACCGCCAAGCAGTTCATCGAGCAGGTCATGCCTAATCGCATTAACAAGATCAAGCTTTATGAAGATAACGTGCCCATGTTCAATCGTTTTCAGATTGAGAATCAGATCGAATCGGCCTATCGACGTGAAGTGCAGCTGCCTTCAGGCGGGGCGATTGTTGTCGACCATACCGAAGCGCTGATTTATATCGACATTATCTCGGCGCGCGCCACCAATGGCAGCGACATTTAAGAGACAGCACGCAACACAAATCTTGAGGCGGCGGACGAGATTGCCCGTCAGTTACGTTTGCGCGATCTGGGTGGACTGGTGGTGATTGATTTTATCGACATGATGGCGGCGCGCAATCAGCGCGAAGTTGAAAGTCGTCTGCGTGACGCGGTGGCACTTGACCGTGCGCGGGTACAGATTGGCCGTATTTCACGCTTCGGCCTGCTGGAGATGTCACGTCAACGCCTGAAACCTTCGCTGGGTGAAGCGACACAAGTTGTATGTCCACGCTGTAGCGGTAATGGCACCATTCGTACTGTTGAGTCACTGGCACTGTCGCTGGTGCGTATCGCTGAGGAAGAGGCGCTCAAAGAGAGTACAGGTCGTGTTGAAGTGCATGTGCCGGTCGATGTGGCGACTTTCATGCTGAATGAAAAACGTAAAGCCATTGCCGATGTCGAAAGTCAGACGTGTGTGCAAATTCTAGTCATTGCCAGCACCGCGCTGGAAACGCCGCAATACCGTGTTGAACGTGTTCGCAAGGATGAGATGGCAGATAGCAGTGAATTAGCAAGTTACCAGCAATCGGATGTCATTGATCAAACTTACAATCCTGATCAGCATAAAGAAAAAGTGATTCAGCCAGAGCGAGCGGCGGTTGCAGCCATTATGCCCACTCAGCCCAAGCCAGCGGCATCGGAATCGGAATCGGTCGTTGCTGAGAAAATAAATTCAAAAGGATTTCTGGCGACCATCGTTTCAATGTTTAAGGGTGAGGAGCAGGAAAAAATTGCCGCAGAGGATAAGAAGCAACCCGTAGCGGCTCAGGGTGGAAACCGAGCCGGACGAGGACGCGGGCAGGCACAGAAAGGAGGCGCTCGCCGTCGTCCTGCGCAGAGTCAGCAACAGGATAAGGCGTCGAAGGGTAGTAAGCCTAAGCCGCAGACGCCAAAAGGCGGCGGTAAGAGCAAGCAGCCAGCGCTCAAGGAGGAGAATAAAGCTGTTACGGCAGAGAAAGAGGAGAAAGCCGAGCAGGCGCCATCAAGTCGCCGTGGTCGTCGGGGAGGCAGTCGTCGCCGTCGGGATAATCGTGATAGACCTGCTGGGCAGGAAGCTCAAACTCAGCAGGATCAGAGTGCACCGAATCAGGTTGCTGAAGCGAAAAGCGCACCGTCCCAGCCGGCTCAGGATCAGGTTAAAACCGAACAGGATAAGCTAAAGCACGCAAACAAGCCCAGGCAACCGAAGTCCAAGCAGCCGAAGCCAGAACAGCAGACGTCTGAGACTCAGTCATCTGCAGTGCCGCAAGCGGACACAGCCACGCCCTCGAAAGATTCCGCAAAGGCCGTGGAAAAACCCAAACGCGACATTAGCGGTAATATTTCCGCATCATCGAAGGCCGCAACGTCGACTTCTGTCGCAACATCTGCGGCAACGGAGTCACCCTCGCCCGTTGCCGCACCGCCATCCGCACCAACTGTAGCGCCTGCTCCTGTAGTAGCTGCAGAGCCTGCTAAGGGAAAGAGTGAAAAAGAAACTTCGAGCGAATAGGTTTAAATAGAGTGATGTTTTTGCAGGTGGGCAATCAGCCCGTCTGCAGCCTCTTCGATTAGATCGAGCACCGTTTCAAAGCCGTTACCGCTCCCATAATAAGGGTCAGGGACTTCTTTGGCGTGGGTGCTGGCTGAGAACGTCAGAAAGGGGTGAACTTTGTCTTCCAGTCCGACAGGGCAGATAGTCTGTAGATTGTCCATGTTGCTCATATCCATGGCAATAATATAATCAAACTCTTCAAAATCATCCGTATTCACTTTGCGTGCACGTTGTGAGCTCAGGTCTATATTACGTTTGCCGGCGGCTTCCTGTGAGCGAAGATCAGGCGGATTGCCGATATGATAAGGATGGGTGCCGGCAGAATCGATATAAATTTTCTC
>JAQICG010000312.1 GCA_027858635.1 Gammaproteobacteria bacterium
TCTATACAATGCACCTGAGTACCAACGGGAATATTGCTTAGTGGCAATGCGTTACCAGCCTTTATCGGCGCATTACTTGACGAGATAAGTTCAGCGCCGGCACTGATGCCTTTGGGCGCAATAATATAACGACGTTCACCATCAGCATAAAGTAGCAGTGCTATATTGGCACTCCGATTTGGATCATACTCGAGACGCTCAACCTTTGCAGGAATACCGTCTTTATCGCGCTTGAAATCAACCAGACGATAACTCTGCTTATGACCACCACCAATATGGCGAGTAGTGATGCGACCATTATTATTACGGCCGCCTGACTTATGCTTGCTTGCGGTCAGAGCACGTACAGGCGAGCCTGTGTGCAATTCTTTATTAACCACCTTAACGACAAATCGACGTGCAGGTGATGTTGGTTTTGTTCTTACTAATGCCATGATTTAAAAGCCTCTAATACCCTTCAGCGCTAGCCAATACCAGCAAGATCGACGTCATTCCCAGCGACCAGGGTAACGTAAGCTTTGCGCAAGCCTGAACGTTTTCCCAAACGTCCACCAAAACGCTTTACCTTGCCTTTAATATTTACCATTCGAACTTTTTCAACTTTGACCTTGAACAGCTCTTCAACAGCTTGCTTTACTTCAGGTTTGGTAGCATCTGATGCGACCTTGAAGATATGCTGATTACTCTCTTCAGCCAGCGCAGTGCCTTTTTCAGAGACATGCGGCGACAGTAAAACCTGGTATAAACGTTCTTGATTCATGATAACCATTCCTCAATAGCGCGAATTGCACCTACTGTGATTACTACGCTTTCGTAACTAATCAGATTAACAGGAGAGACTCCGACCACATCGGTCACTTCAACGTGATGAAGATTGCGCGCTGATAAATACAGCTTTTCATCACCTGTTTCAGTAACAATCAGCGTTTTGCTGACACCGAGATCTTTCAGCTTAGCAACTATTTGCTTTGTCTGAGGCGCATCTACCGTGATGTCATCGACAATCTTAAGACGATCCTGACGAAGAAGCTCTGAGAAGATAGAGCGAATACCCGCACGATACATCTTCTTGTTTAATTTTTGCGAGTGATCTCTAGGCTGTGCCGCGAAAGTCACACCGCCATTGCGCCACAAAGGACTACGAATAGTACCTGCACGTGCACGACCACCGCCTTTCTGATTCCAGGGCTTTGCACCGCCGCCACTAACGGCAGAACGGTTTTTCTGTGCTTTTGTTCCAGATCTGGCGCCCGCTAAGTACGCAGTCACCAGTTGATGAACAAGACTTTCTTTATAAGCAGAACCGAACACCGCATCTGAAGCAGTAATCATTTCTTTACTGTTGTGTAACTGCAGTTCCATTATTAATCTCTTCTTATGATCTCTAATTTAAACCTGAAACTCAGGAATACTTAATGGCCGAACTAACGACTACGTCACTTCCTTTAGAACCTGGGATTGAACCCTTAACCAATAACAAGCCACGCTCATTATCAATCCTCACCAGCTCCAGCGACTGCATGGTGCGACTGACCTCGCCCATGTGGCCAGACATTTTTTTACCTTTAATAACACGACCCGGGGTTTGACACATGCCGATAGAACCATTGGAACGATGTGACAGTGAGTTACCATGAGTTGCATCCTGCATACTGAAATGATGTCGCTTGATGCCACCCTGAAAGCCTTTACCAATAGTCTTGCCTCTAACATCAACTTTTTGACCAGGCTTAAACATATCAAGAGACAGCTGCCCACCAATCTGAAGCTCGCCGCGCTCATCAGCGTCAGCCCTGAACTCCCACAAACCTCGTCCAGCTGGCACACCTGCTTTAGCATAATGACCGGCCATGGATTTAGTGACGCGACTGGCGCGACGCTCACCAGTTGTGATCTGAATAGACTCATAACCGTCATTTTCGAGCGTTTTAATCTGAGTCACAAGATTAGGCAGAACCTCAATAACGCTCACTGGTGTTGACTCACCGTCTTCAGTAAAGACGCGTGTCATACCTATTTTTTTACCAACAATACCAATTGCCATGTCGTATCCCGCTAAAGAAAAACCGGTCACCTGAACTTTACTCAAGGAGCGCCAGCTATATAACCATGACATCAATCATGATCAATAAATTAAATTTTACACATCAAGTTCGGTCTTTAGATCTTACGACCGCTCAATTTCTGTTTTCGCAGTATCCCGGTGAATTACTCAGCCAGGACTTACGATAATAAGGGCTTCGCGCCGCAGCTTTAAACAATCAGTCTGGAGACAAACTGTTAGCCAGGCAGCAAAGCGGAGCATTATAACAGCAAAACAACCCTGTGTGCTACCTAGTTAAGCTTTATTTGCACATCAACGCCTGCCGGCAAATCCAGTTTCATCAGCGCGTCTACAGTTTTGTCTGTAGGATCAACGATATCGAGCATTCTTTTATGCGTTCGAATCTCGTACTGATCACGTGCATCTTTATTGACGTGAGGTGAAATCAGAATTGTAAAACGCTCTTTTTTAGTAGGCATTGGAATCGGGCCTTTTACATGAGCGCCGGTTCTTTTTGCTGTTTCAACAATTTCGCTGGCGGATTTGTCGATCAGGTGATGATCGAATGCCTTTAAACGAATTCTGATGTGCTGACTTGCTTTTGCCATAATATATTACTCAATAATTTTAGAGACTACGCCGGCACCAACGGTGCGGCCACCCTCACGAATCGCAAAGCGTAAGCCTTCTTCCATCGCAATCGGGTTGATCAGGGTTACGGTCATTTTCACGTTATCACCCGGCATGACCATTTCTACGCCTTCGGGTAGATCACAGGCACCGGTGACGTCGGTGGTGCGGAAATAGAACTGCGGGCGGTAGTTGTTGAAGAAAGG
>JAQICG010000308.1 GCA_027858635.1 Gammaproteobacteria bacterium
GTAAATAACTAATATGATCCAGGTACATCGCCTGAACAATAAAGTTTTTCGCATCAGAATATTGTATTTTATGACTTAACCTATTCGGACTAACCTTTTCAGATATCAGTTGACTCGGCACATCCCAATATGATGTTAGATATTCATAAGCCTGGTATATATCTTTATGCTGCATAATAGCTGCAAGCTTCTGCATTTTTAGACCTACTAGTTTCTGTTTGCTATATGAACTGTTATCAAAAAAATTCACATATTTATAGATATTGTCCCAGAAAGCAGGCGGGGCTTTTGCCAGTGCTTTTCCGACCAGGTTTTTAACAGGGTATGGTATCGGAGCTAATTTATTCCAAAAGAACTGAGTTGATATGTAGCGATTATAACCGGCAAACAATTCATCGCCGCCATCACCCGACAAGCAGACTGTGACATGTTCACGTGCCAGTTTCGAAACAATATATGCAGGTATCTGGGAGGAATCAGCAAATGGTTCATCATAGATTGATGACAGTTGTGGCACGATTTGCAACACATCTTCAGGCCTAACTTGCATAGTTAAATGGTCAGTGCCAAGATGCCTGGCTATTTTTTCAGCATATAATGATTCATCATATTCCTTTTCACTCAAGCCGATGGTATAGGTTCGAATACTTTCACTACTTTCCCGTTGAGAAATAGCAGATACAATAGTTGAATCAATGCCCCCTGAAAGAAAAGTCCCAATTTTAACATCTGCGATCATCTGTCTTCGAACCGACAGGTGCAATGCTGCATCCAGCTGTTCAATGGCATCTTTTTCGTTGTAGATTAAGTTCGATAACCCCTGGTTGGCAGCGTCAAGCACACTCCAGTAGGTCTTCGGGCTCAGACTTGATGTGTCGGGCCAGGGAGAAAACTGCTGGGAATTAATATCTGCGAGCACAGGTAACGTTAGAATCGTGCCTGGGACCAGCTCGTATATATTACGATAGATCGAAAATGGCGCTGAGATATAACCATTCTTGAGATAGTTAGAGAGACCGTCATAATCAATTTCAAGCTGGTTTTTCGAAACAACTTTTTCAATCGCCTTAAGCTCTGATGAAAAATAGAAAACATTGTCCAACCAGCCATAATATAACGGCTTTTCACCTAACCTGTCCCGACAGAGATGTATTGTTTTGTTGACATCATCCCAGAGTACAAATGCAAACATACCTATAAACTGATTGACCGCAGCCTCTAACCCCCACTCCTCAATTGCCGCAAGTAATACTTCTGTATCAGAGTGACCTGTAAACTTATGTCCATGCTTGCACAAATCAGAGGCGATTTCCCGAAAGTTATAAATCTCGCCATTAAAGACCACGCTGTACCGTTTAGAAGCTGAGTGCATAGGCTGGCTGCCGCTCTCAGTAAGGTCTTGTATTGCCAGTCGTCGGTGACCAAGCACGAGGTTAGCAGACTGACTGCGCCATATACCACTGGCATCGGGGCCACGATGCTGTAGAAGAGAAATCATTTCACTGGTAATAGATTCTGCCTGTTCTGTTGATAGATCATGAGCGAGTAGACCTGCAATTCCGCACACTAGTTACGCGCTCCGATCCGTTTTTGCTGATTGTGAAGACAGACATTGGTTATATAAATCAGATAATTTTTTACCAATTATTTCATAAGAATATTCATTCTCGATTAAACGCCTTGCTTCGTTCCCCATCTTTTTTCGTAAGCCATCATCCCCAATAAGTTTTTTTATTGCGACCACATATTCACTAACAGACTGAGCAAATAGAACATTTTTACCATTCTCAATCCTTATTCCCTCACAGGCAATCTCATGTGCGACAAGTGCCTTTTTCATGGCAAGTGCATCAAGAATTTTTAACTTGGTACCACCACCATCCATGATAGGACAGATATATATAGCAGCCTTATTCATATACGGGAGAATGTCGTCAACAAAGCCATGTACGTTAAAATCATTATCTTCATTACCAACCTTCACGATATCCTCAGGTGGCGAAGCGCCAATGACATCTATAGTTATGCCTGCAATTTCATTTTTTAAGATTGGCCAGAGCTCATGTGCAATGAAGCGAGCTGCTTCAATATTCGGATACCAGTTCAAGGTGCCAATGAATATCAGACTTCGCTGCTGTATTGCCGATGCATCCGGTTTAAAATAATCAATATCCACACCGTTAGGT
>JAQICG010000098.1 GCA_027858635.1 Gammaproteobacteria bacterium
CTTGATGCGCTGCTGCATTTCATCGCGGCGCATATCAATGTAGCGATAACGCAGGCGCAGGTCTTCGTGTACATCCACATCATCAAGCTGGAACGGCGGTGTTTCAGAAGTATTGAGCACCTGTAGATCCAGCGCCAGCACTTCAATGGCACCGGTGACCAGATTGGGATTCACCGCGCTTTCATCACGCGCGCGCACCTTGCCTTTCACCTGCAACACGTACTCGTTGCGCACACGTTCGGCCATCTGAAAAATTTCCGCACGGTCGGGGTCGAACACCACCTGCACCACGCCTTCGCGGTCACGTAAATCGATAAAAATCACCCCACCATGATCGCGACGACGATTAACCCAGCCACATAAAGTAACTTCCTGATCTAAAAACTCTTCGGTAATTTTTCCGCAATATTGACTGCGCATGGCTGGTCCGCTTGAAAGGTGAGAAAATGGGGGGTGAATGTTACGGCCTGACGGGTTTTCAATCAAGTCTGGCCGCGGCAAACGATGAAACCATCCTGTTTGTAGAATGACGTGATAAGCTTTCGTTATGTCTTCACCCATTGCTCCATCAACCAGAAAAACCATCCTTATTACCGGCTGCTCGAGCGGCATTGGTTACTGCGCAGCCAAAGGTTTGCAGCAGCGCGGTTATCGCGTCTTCGCCACCGCACGAAGCGCCGAGAGTGTCGCTGCGCTGAATGATAAAGGCCTGGAAAGCTTGCAGCTCGATCTGGACGACTCCGAGTCCATTCGCACCGCCGTCGCCGAAATTCTGGAGCGTTCCGGCGGTGAACTCTATGCCCTGTTCAATAACGGCGCTTACGGCATTCCGGGCGCGGTTGAAGACCTGTCCAGGGACACTTTGCGCACCCAGTTTGAAACCAACGTCTTCGGTTGGCAGGAGCTGACCAACCTGGTGCTACCAGTGATGCGCCGTCAGGGTTACGGTCGCATCATCCAGAACAGCTCGGTGCTCGGCTTTGTCGCCATGCCCTTTCGCGGCGCCTATAACGCCTCAAAATTTGCCATCGAAGGGCTAAGCGATACACTCAGACTGGAGCTGGCCGACACCGACATTCATATTTCGTTAATCGAACCCGGCCCCATCACCAGTCAGTTTCGCGCTAACGGCGTCAAGCTGCTGGAAAAGCACATTGATATTGAAAACAGCATTCACCACGACAAATACCGGCGTGTTCTGGAAAGACTGAAACAGCCGGGGCCGGCCGCTCCCTTCACATTGCCGCCCGAAGCGGTGCTCGACAAAGTTATCCATGCCCTGGAAGCGCGCCGACCCAAACCCCGTTACTACGTCACCTTTCCTACCTATCTGTTTGGCTATCTGAAAAGATTCTTACCCGCTCGCTGGCTGGATAAAATACTGGCCGCGGCGGGCGGCGAGAAACGTTAACTTAAAAAGATAGATAAAGGTCTTTTTACCCATTTTAAACATCTATCCTGCGGCGATGCTATTATTCATGCATGTAAAATCATCAAGAGCGTCATGATCCGTCCCCTAAATAAAAATTCATCACCCTGGGTCATCTTCCTCGGCTTCAGCAGCCTGCTGGGTCTGATGATATTTGTTATCTATATTTCACTCTCTGAAATGAGCACGACTATCAGCAAAATGGAAGCGCTGGTAAAAATCACTAACGCCAAAATATCAACCGCGCATTCCATGCGCGACCATGTTCGTCTACGCGCCAATACCTTAAGCCAGATGTATCTCACAGATGATTATTTCGAGCGCTTTGAATTATTCCCCTTGCTGGCCCACCATGCCGCCAACTTTCGAGCTGACCGCGACCTTCTACTTCGTTATGGAATGGACAGTGATGAAGAGGAGCTACTTGAAAAAATAAGACTGGCTAGCACAAAGGGCTACAGTATTAACAATCTTGCGGCTGAAATATTACTCACCCATGACGCCGCCGATGCCGAGGTTAAGCATGCGCAACGCGAGGCTTACTTTGCCCGCCAGAAAGTTCTCAACCATCTGGATGAATTGGTCGAAATGCAGAACAGTAATGCTCGGTATGCCCTGAATACACACATTCGCGTCAACGAAAAAACCCGCAGCCTGATTATAACCATCTCTGTACTTGTGATTTTTCTGGGCACCGCCATTTCAATATTCATTATCCGTGAAACCACCCGAAAAAACAGAGAGATTTATTTCCAGGCCCACCACGATGCCCTGACTCATCTTCCCAACAGAAAAGAGTTTGAATATCGCCTGCAACTGGCGGTGACCACTGCCAGAGAAAAAAATCTCGAACACGCACTCTGCTTTCTGGACCTGGACCAATTCAAAATTATCAATGACACTTGCGGTCATAATGCAGGCGATCAGCTTTTAATATGCATATCAGAACTCATTCACGAAAAAATTCGTCGCCACGATACGCTGGGACGTTTGGGCGGTGATGAGTTTGGAATTCTAATGGAAAGATGCTCTTTGGAAAAAGCCCTGGAAATCTCTGAAGGCATTGTCAACCTGGTCAGGAATTACAAATTCAAATGGGAAAACAGAACCTTTCATATTGGCGTCAGCATAGGGCTGGTACCTGTCAACAGAGATACAAAAAACGTCACCTGCCAGATGAGTGAAGCGGATGTCGCCTGTTACGCCGCCAAAGACATGGGACTAAACCGTGTTTATGTTCACGAACTGAATGACGAGCATGTAAAAAAAATACATCAGGAATTAAGCTGGGTGGCCGACATCGAAACCTCGCTGAAAGATCAGCGCTTTAAGCTTTATGTTCAGCCCATTACTGCTGTAAGCAGCCGCAACACTGACACCATGTTTGAAGTTTTGCTGCGCCTGAAAGATGACGAAGGCAACATTATTTCACCCGGTGAATACATTCCCGCCGCTGAGCGTTTCAATCTGATGCGCGCAGTTGATGTCTGGGTTGTGCACGAGGTAATCAAAAAAATTGAAGCCCTGCATCAATCAGGACAAGCAAAAATACCGCGATTTTTTGTCAATCTTTCTGCCAACTCCATTACCGACCAGTCATTTTGTGATTACGTACTTGATCTGTTAAACACTCACAACATTCCCGAATATTCCATCTGTTTCGAGATAACGGAAACCGCCGCGATAAAAAATATGGAGCAGGCGATTAGCTTCAACACCCAGCTCAAACAGGCGCACTGCCTGTTTGCACTGGATGATTTTGGCAGCGGCATGTCCTCTTTCTCTTATCTCAAAAACCTGCCGGTTGA
>JAQICG010000251.1 GCA_027858635.1 Gammaproteobacteria bacterium
GTCACCGACGACGGCGGCGAGATCGGCCGCGCTCAGGCGGTACAGGCGCAGGCCTGTAATCTGACACCGCATACCGACATGAACCCGGTGCTGCTCAAGCCCAATACCGATACCGGCGCGCAGGTGATCATCCATGGCCGCGCGGTTGCCAACATGAACGCCCGCGATTACCACGATTACAAACGCATCGCTCATACAGCGGTACTCGAATCCTACCAGCGGCTCGCCGCGCAATACGACGCGGTGATCGTCGAAGGCGCCGGCTCGCCGGCCGAGATCAATCTGCGCCACAACGACATTGCCAATATGGGCTTCGCCGAGGCGGTGGACTGTCCGGTGATTCTGGTAGCAGACATCGACCGTGGTGGTGTATTCGCACACCTGGTCGGCACACTGGCGCTGTTGAGCGAAAGCGAGCGGGCGCGTATCAAGGGCTTTGTCATCAACCGTTTTCGCGGCGACAGCGCGCTGCTGCAACCGGGACTCGACTGGCTGGAGCAGCACACTGGAAAACCGGTGCTGGGCGTACTGCCATACTTGCAGGGTCTGCACCTGGAAGCGGAGGATGCCGTCACCCTCACCCCCGGCTTTTCTCCCGCACGGGAAGAGAGCAACATACGCATCGTCGTGCCCATGCTGCCGCGCATCAGCAATCACACTGATTTCGATCCGTTGCGCCTGCACCCGCAGGTGGATCTGCATTTTCTCTCTTCGCCTTCAGAAAGCGGGGCCGACCTGATCATCCTGCCCGGCTCCAAGAGCGTGCGCGCCGATCTCGCCTGGCTGCGCGCCCAGGGCTGGGATAAAGCCATCCACCAGCACCTGCGCTACGGCGGCAAGCTCATGGGTATCTGCGGCGGTTTCCAGATGCTGGGGCAACATATCCACGATCCACAGGGGCTCGAAGGTGATCCGGGCAGTACCGAGGGATTGGGGTTACTCGATCTGGAGACGACACTGGCCTCCGAAAAACAATTGCGCAATGTCAGCGGTCGGCTGGAGATTGCCAATGCCCCGGTCAGCGGCTATGAAATTCATGCCGGTGTAACCACTGGTGCGGCGCTGGCCAGACCCGCCATGCAGCTTGCGCACGGCCCGGACGGAGCTATCAGCGATGACCAGCAGATTTTCGGCAGCTACCTGCATGGCCTGTTCGAATCGTCGGAAGCGAGCCATGCCCTGCTCGTCTGGGCCGGTCTGCACGAGGCCCGGCCACTGGATTATTACGCCCTGCGCGACACCGCCATTGAGCGCCTGGCTGATGCGGTGGCGCAGCATCTCGATACCCCCCAGCTGTTGTTGCTGCTTGAATCCAGGGCAGTGCCGGCATGAAGGCTTTAAAAACCCTCATCCTCGGCGGTGTGCGCTCGGGCAAGAGCCGGCTGGCCGAACGCCTCGCCGACGATAGCGGCACACCGGTGACCTACATCGCCACGGCCACGGCGAATGATGATGAGATGCGCGCACGCATCGCGGCGCATCGTGCGCATCGACCGGATCATTGGCATCTGGTCGAAGAACCACTGATGCTGGCGGCGGCATTAAGAGAACACGCGAGCGCTGGACACTGCATTCTGGTTGACTGCCTGACCCTGTGGCTCACCAATCTGCTCACGGCGGAAGATGCCACTGCGCTGGAGCGTGAACGCATGGCGCTGCTCGAGACGCTGCCGGGATTGCCGGGTCAGATCATTCTGGTCAGCAACGAAACCAATATGGGCATCATGCCGTTAGGCGAACTGAGCCGCCGCTATTGTGACGAAGCCGGCAGGCTGCATCAGGACCTGGCGCAGCGTTGTGATCGCGTGATCCTCACTGTTGCGGGCCTGCCCCATATTTTAAAAGGAGAACCTGTATGAATGACTTTATCGATAAGGAAGGCACCGGCATCGAATGGCTGACCATGCCCGCGGCACGCGCCGATGCCGGCGCGCGCGAAGCCGCCAAAGCCCGGCAGTCCCGGCTCACCAAGCCACCCGGCGCGCTCGGCCGCCTGGAAGACATCGCCATCCACCTTGCCGCTTTACAGGGGACGGAACAACCGTGCGTGGATCGCGTGCACATCACGGTGTTCGCGGGCGACCATGGCGTGGCCGCCGAGGGCGTATCGGCTTTCCCACAGGCTGTCACCGCCGAAATGGTGAAGAATTTTGCAGGCGGAGGCGCCGCCATCAGCGTGGCGGCGCGCGCTCTGGGCGCATCACTTGAAGTGATCAATCTCGGCACGTCCTTCGATCCCGGCCCGCTCGAGGGGGTGAAGGACTATCACCTCGGCCCCGGCACCGCCAACTTTTGCTGCGAGGCGGCCATGAGTGAACACCAGCTCGCCGGTGCGCTTGGTGCCGGCCGTCTTGCCGCCAGGAGCGCGCAGCTCAACGGCGCGCAGCTCTTCATCGGTGGTGAGATGGGTATCGGCAACACGACTGCGGCAGCGGCACTGGCCTGCGCGCTGCTCGATGCATTGCCGCAGCAGCTCGCCGGTCCCGGCACCGGCCTGGATGGGCATGGGGTGGCGCACAAGTCCGAGGTCATCCGCCGT
>JAQICG010000280.1 GCA_027858635.1 Gammaproteobacteria bacterium
TTTGATGCCTATGGCGCAACCCGGGGAGCGCCCGATCCTGTGGCTACGGCGATTAACCGGATGCTGGATCATATCCATGCCATGGACGAAAAAATGGAAACAATGTGCGCCGCGCTCAAGCTGCTGGGCACTGAAATTGACGTCAGCAAGCTCCCGGATCTGGGTCCTTGCAACCTTTCATCGACCGATGAGAGTAAAGAGGCGCAAAAGATAGAGGGCGAATAGCCCGCCACAATGGTCCGGGGTAATACTTGACTAATTTAGTCGGAAATAATACTTGACTAATTTACTCGGGATTAAGTAGAATTGCCTGCAACACATAAGCAATGAGTAGCAGGTAATGAGACTGACAACAAAAGGCCGGTATGCGGTCACAGCAATATTAGATCTCGCATTTCATGAGGATGAGGGCCCGGTTTCGCTTGCCGCCATTTCAGAGCGACAGGGTATTTCTCTGTCCTATTTAGAGCAACTGTTTTCAAAACTGCGGCGCAGTGACGTCGTGGTTAGTACCCGCGGACCGGGTGGCGGATATGCGCTGAGACAAAGTGCAGATGAGCTGAGCGTCTCCACCGTTATTATGGCAGTGGATGAGAATGTGGCAACAGTGGGCTGTGATGGCGAAAGCTGCCAAAGCGAACTTCGTTGTCTGACCCATGATCTCTGGCAGGATTTGAGCGGTGAAATCAAGGGTTTTCTGGACGGCATAACCCTGGGTGAGCTGATGCGCAACCAGAAGGTGCGCGAAGTTTCCAGTCGACAGGATTCAATCTGTGCCGATGCAGTCGCTTAGGCGTTAAGGGCTATAAAGGGCTAAAAGCATGGCGACTTATTTAGATCATAATGCAACTACGCCACTACACGAAAAAGTGTTCGAGGCGATGCGCCCTTATATGGGCGAGACCAATGGTAATCCGTCGAGTTTGCATCGCTTCGGGCGATTGCAGCGACATGCTATTGATCAGGCCCGCGAACAGGTTGCAGAGCTGATGGACGCGCAGCCCTCACAGGTGGTGTTTACCAGCGGCGGCACGGAAGCGAATAATCTGATGCTAAAAGGACTGTGTAAAGATAGCGCTGTACAGCGTATCGCTGTCAGCGAGATTGAACATAGCTCGCTAATGCAACCGGCGACCGTAGTCGCTGATGAGGGCTGTGCAGTCGATTTTATTGCGGTGGATCAGCAGGGGCAGGTCACTCCCGAAGCGCTGGTACATGCAGTCAAAGATGACACCGCACTGGTTTCGGTAATGGCCGCAAACAACGAAACTGGTGCGGTACAGGATATTGAAAAGCTGGCAGAAGAAGCGCGGGCACGGGGTATATGGTTTCATACTGATGCTGCACAGATCGCCGGTAAAATGGAGTTTAGTTTTAAACAGGCCGGCGTACACGCCATGACTTTGTCGGCGCATAAACTATACGGCCCGATGGGTGCAGGGGCGTTGCTTGTAGACAAGCAGTTGCCCATGCATTCGATATTGCAGGGTGGCTCGCAGGAATTCGGTTTGCGTGCAGGCACTGAAAATGTACCTGCCATCGTCGGTTTTGGCATGGCCGCCGAGCTGGCCCGGCAATCACTGACCCAGCGTGCTGATCACGTCAGAGTTTTGCGTGATGCATTGGAAAAAAGATAGACGCAGCTTGGCGTGATAACCGTTTTTGCGCAGCACGCCCGGCGTATAGCCAACACATTGCAATTTGGTGTGCACGGTTTTGACGGTGAAACGCTGCTGATGGAGCTGGATCGTCGTGGTTTTGCTGTTTCCAGCGGCTCGGCCTGCACCAGTGGCAAGACCGAACCCAGTCATGTATTGAAAGCCATGGCAGTGCCGGATGATCTGGCTACCAGCGCGATACGCGTCAGTCTGGGCAGAACCAATACCATGGCTGAAATTGATCTTTTTGTAGAAGCCGTGCAACAAATTATAGGAATACAGAATTCGGCAGTCATGATGTCGGCGAATTTGTAATAAATACGCCGCCGGATATGACTGAATTAAAGCAGCAAAACTAACGTAACAGAAGAGTTGAATTGTGAACGATAAAACAAATAAGCCAATCTATTTAGACTACAGTGCCACAACGCCGATTGATGAGCGCGTTGTA
>JAQICG010000055.1 GCA_027858635.1 Gammaproteobacteria bacterium
TTCATATCTGTAGCAACGGCGGCTACATAGCCCCAGGGTTTAGTTCTCAGTATAGCGAGCACCTGTAAGATTTTTGCTTCGTATCTATTTGTTGTTACTGTTCCAGCAACATTGTACCAATACCATACCAGACGCTGCTTGTTGACATCGTTTTTCAGTCGCTGCTCCAGCACAACTCGACCATCGATATTCCGTGATCGCGGAATAGGGTAAACAGTGCGCCATCGGTCTTTGGATGCAATTCTATTGAGGTCGTTGATCAGTTCTTCACCCTGTTTTTGTACCGGATAAAAGCCAATATAGAAATCAATCGTATTTTTTCCCTTCTGATAACGCTGCTTCTGATTAACCGCGCCGTGATAGACAGGGTTCCACTGGTCGCTATTCGCCAGTGGCTGCACTTGCACCCAGGCGCCTGCGCCTGAGGGCAGTTGCGGAGCGGGCTTATTCATGGCGCTGGCGGACGGAGAACTGACTAATAGCGCAGTGAGTGGGGCGATGAGTATCAGCACAGCGGTTATCGCCGAGAACAGGAGATAGTGCGGGTAATTTCCGGAGCCTGGTATTGTCTTGATGATGTCAGGATCGGGTGTGTCGTCCGGCGACTGTGCGATATGCTTTTTATTTAGCCATGAATCAATAAATAATAAAACAACAGTAAGACCGGCAAAAAGATACCAGCCCAGAGTCAGGTGATCGTGAACCAGCGGATGTTGCATTTCCGTGACATAGGCCAGATAGACAACAATAAGCACCCGCAGCATGTTGACGAGCACAGCTGTGCAGGCTGCAACTATCACAACAACCAGTCGCGCACGTAAACTCGAATAATTCATGTAGGCATAAAGTGTGCCCAGCGTCAGTGCCGCCAACAGGTAACGTAGGCCACTGCATGCCTCTTCGATTGACATCGTGCCGGCAGGCAGCATAATCATATTGTCCTGACGAAATGCCGGAATATCGAGCAGGCGTATGGCTGCAAATACAACATCAGCGGTTATGTTCTGCAAAAACGGGGAGAAGGGAAACCAGACCGGAATCGCAAAAATTATAAAAAGGATGGGAAAGGCTAATAATCGAATTGCCTGGTTGCCAAGCACCGCCCAGACGAGGGCGAAAACCAGTATAAGCAAGGAAAGCGCCTGTATCATTTCCACGTTAACCAGTGCCGAGACCAGCCATAACATGCTTGCGCCTGTCACCAGCAATAACGCGCGATATTCAGGCCGGGGCGTCAGGGCCGAGAGTTGTTGTTTCTGGATGAATATAAGATAAATACTGATTGCCACTACCAGATAGCCATGTGCATATTCTCCGATAGCCAGTTGATTCCATAAACCGATGAGGTATAGCACAGTATGCTGATAAAGCAGCAGCGTAAATGCTAACAGTATCAACAGTAGCGGCCCGGCAAATAGCCATGCTGGTTTTGTCTGTCTGGTGTTCATCATTATTTCCCCGGCTCCGGCATGTCCAGTTTTTTAACCAGCTTATACAATGAGGGACGACTGATACCCATGGCTTCGGAGGCATGAGTGACATTATTATCATGTATTTCCAGTGCCCGCTGTATAATCTGACGTTCGGTATTATTTCTGGCTTCACGGAGATTAAGTGACAACGGTTTGTTTTTTTCAGTAAAGCCCAGATCTTCAGAGGAGATTCTGTTGCCTTCGGCCAGTACTACCGCACGTTTGATTTTATTTTCCAGTTCACGCACATTTCCGGGCCAGCCATAGGCGTCGATATCGGCTCGGGCTTTGTCGGTAAAACCTCGAAAACTGCGGCCGTGTTTCTGGCTGAATTTTTCCAGAAAGATCTGTGCCAGCAGCAATTTGTCACCTTCACGTTCTCTCAAAGACGGAGCTTCGATGACGATTTCACTGATGCGATAATACAGATCTTCACGGAATAGAGCATCTTCAATGGATTGCTGCAAATTACGATGGGTGGCACAAATTATTCGAACATCGACCGCAATAGTGCCACGTCCGCCAATGCGTTCAATGACGCGCTCCTGCAGAAAACGCAGCATTTTGGCCTGTAGCGGCATGGGCATATCGCCAATCTCGTCCAGAAAAAAGGTGCCGCCATCGGCGACTTCGATTTTGCCCAGTGTTTGTTTTACAGCACAGGTAAAGGCGCCTTTTTCGTAGCCAAAGAGCTCGCTTTCAAGCAGATTATCGGGTATGGCCGCACAGTTCAGCGCCACAAATGCCTTTCCTGAGCGTGTGCTCAATTGATGCAGCGCGCGTGCAATCAACTCCTTACCCGTACCACTTTCGCCGATGACCAGAGTAGTGGCCTCCGAAGGTCCCACTTTTTCCACCATGCGGCAGGCAGCGAGCATTTTCGGACTGGAACCATAAATCCCATCCAGGGCAGAAGATGAGCCCTGCGTGGCAAGCCGGCGGTTTTCTTCTTCCAGCTCATACAGGCTGTAAGCGCGATTTACGATGAGGCT
>JAQICG010000329.1 GCA_027858635.1 Gammaproteobacteria bacterium
TCGATAATCTGGCGCGTGTCATCTACCGACAGGGTGGTTTGCGAAACATAGGCGAGCCGATCACGGTTGTTTGTTTCCAGGCTATCGACATCGGCAATGGTTTCGATCAGGTGAATCCGGCTGTCGGAGCTTGAGTCATACTGGCCTAAAGTGCCTTCAACTTCGGGATGCCCGGCATGCCCTATCAGGATCACATCGTCGCCGGCTTTGGCGTGACGCGCGACTTCAAGATGCACCTTGGTCACCAGCGGGCAGGTGGCGTCAAAGACGCGCAGTTTGCGCTGGCTGGCTTCGGCGCGAACCGCCTGTGAGACGCCATGGGCGCTGAAGATGACGGTGGAATCGTCGGGCACTTCGCTCAGCTCTTCGACAAAGACGGCGCCTTTCTGTGCCAGATTGTTCACCACATAGCGATTGTGAACCACCTCATGGCGGACATAAACCGGCGCGCCGAAAATATCCAGCGTGCGCTCGACGATTTCAATAGCGCGATCGACGCCGGCGCAGAAGCCGCGGGGATTGGCGAGATAGATATCCATGGTTACTGTTTATTAGTTAGGCACAAAGGCGTGGGCATTATTCACTTCGAGAATCTTGACGCTAAAATCCAGCGTCAGGCCCGCCAGTGGATGATTGAAATCAACTTCAACGGCGTCACTTTTAATGGCTCTGATCGTGCCGAGTATATCGCTGCCGTCGGGGCCGCCGAAATTAAAGGTCAGACCGACTTCCGGTTTTAATTCATTGCTGAAATCGGACAGCGGCATGTCGTGAATGTTATCTTCATCGCGCAGGCCAAAGCCCTGCTCAGGGGTCAGCGTAAGCGTCTGGCTGTCACCGGCCTTGAGTCCGATCAACGCCAGCTGCATGGCCTCCGGCAGGGAGGAGTGCAGCATATTAACTTCCAGTGGCTCCCCCTCAAAACTGCTTTCGATAAGGGTGCCGTCAGTCAGCGCCAGGCTGTAGTGCATCAGAACCAGACTGGTTTGAGTGATTTTCTCAGCCATTATTTTTTCTCCTCAAAATGTTCTTTGACCATATCGACCAGCAGCAGAGCCGCGCCCAGCATAATGGCGGCGTCAGCAATGTTAAAGGCGGGCCAGAAACAGGCCGGGCCGGTGGCCCGCTGCCCTAATGAAAACCCGGGCAGGCAGGCATCGGCCTGATAATAGTATTGGATGAAATCGATAACGTGACCGAATAATATTCGATCAATCAGGTTGCCGATGGCACCGCCGAGAATTAACGCCAGAGCCGCAGCAAGCAGTTTTTTTTCACGACTAGTCTGCTTCAGCCAGAAAAAAATAAACAGGCTGATGGCTGATGAAAGCCCAATAAAAAACCAGCGTTGCCAGCCGCCGGCATCGCTGAGAAAACTGAAGGCCGCGCCTTCGTTATACATCAGCGTCCAGTTCAGGTTGGGCAGTACGGGCATCGCTTTATAAATGGTCAACGATTGTTCGGCCAGCTGCTTGCTGAGCTGATCGACCGCGAGGATGACGACACTTAACCAGAGCCAGTTCATGAACAGCTCCTAGGCAAAGCGACGGTGTTCGCCGTCACCCGCCACGTTTTCGACGCAGCGACCGCATAATTCGGGATGCTCTGTGTGCCGGCCAACATCTTCGCGGTGATGCCAGCAGCGTACGCATTTGGGCTGCGCCGAGGGCTGCGCCGAAATTTTAATTACCTCACCGTTGGCGAGTGTCGCGGCAATGCTGTCATCCGTAGCGCTGGCCGGCGTCTCGACCCGAGCGGCGGAGGTGATCAGCACAAAACGCAGTTCATCTTCGAGCTGGGCGAGCTGGTTATACAGCGCATCTTCACAATAAATAACCACTTCCGCGTCGAGTGATGAGCCAATTTTATTTTCATTGCGCAGGCTTTCCAGCTGCTTGCCCACGGCCGAACGGGTTTCCAGAATGTTTTGCCAGAAATCCATGTTCATGGCCTCGTCGGCAGGCAGCGGCAACAGTTCCTGATACCAGCCTTCGAGCAAAATTGAGCCGGTGCGCTCCCCGGGAATCTGTTTCCAGATGTCTTCAGCGGTAAAGCTGAGGATGGGGGCGAGCCAGCGGCTCATGGCTTCGATAATATGATACAGCGCGCTCTGTGCCGAGCGCCGGGCAACGCTGTCGGCCTGAGTGGTGTACTGTCGATCCTTGATCACATCCAGATAAAAACCGCCCAGATCCACCGAGCAGAAGTTGTGCAGCTTTTGGTAGATCAGATGAAAATTGTAACTGCTGTAGGCAGCGAGGATCTCGTCCTGCAGCAGCCTGGCTTTGGCCACCGCCCAGCGGTCCAGCGGCAACATCTTTTCAGCCGCGAGAATGTGCTGCGAAGGTTCAAAGCCATTGAGGTTGGAAAGCAGAAAGCGGGCGGTGTTGCGAATGCGCCGGTAGGTGTCGGCGGAGCGATTCAGAATTTCATTGGAGACGGTCATCTCGGCGCTGTAGTCGCTGCCGGCTACCCACAGGCGGAGAATGTCGGCGCCCAGGGTGCCGACAATTTTCTGCGGCGCCACCACGTTGCCCAGTGACTTGGACATCTTGTGGCCTTTGGCGTCTACCGTGAAGCCGTGTGTTAGCACGCTTTTATACGGGGCCACGCCGTTGATGGCGGTTGAAGTTAATAGCGATGACTGGAACCAGCCGCGGTGCTGATCCGAACCTTCCAGATACAGGTCCGCGGGGAAGGGCAGGCTGTCACGCTGGCCCAGCACGCAGGCGTGGGTCACGCCGGAATCAAACCAGACGTCGAGGGTGTCCGTGGTTTTTTCGTAATGTTCGGCATCATTGCCAATGACCTCAGCAGCGTCGAGATCAAACCAGGCATCAATGCCCTGCTGCTCGATGAGCTGCGCGATGCGCTCCATAAGTACGGCGGTATCGGGATGCAGTTCACCGCTCTCCTTGTGCACAAACAGGGTGATGGGCACACCCCAGGTGCGCTGTCTGGAGATGCACCAGTCGGGACGGCTGTTGATCATGGCTTCAATGCGCGCCTGTCCCCAGTCGGGAATCCAGCGGGTCTTGCGAACCTCTTCCAGCGCGCGTTCGCGCAGGCCATTCTGTTCCATGCTGATAAACCACTGCGGCGTGGCACGAAAGATGATCGGGGTTTTATGCCGCCAGCAACAGGGGTAACTGTGTTCCAGTTTTTCATGTTTGAGCAGGACGCCATTCTGTTCCAATATTTTAAGAATGATGTCATTGGACTTGTGCACGTGAACACCAGCCAGCAGTTCCGTATCGGGCAGAAAAACGCCGTTGCCACCAACCGGGTTGTATACCTCCAGACCATAACGATTGCCGACAATGTAGTCGTCCTGGCCGTGGCCGGGGGCGGTATGCACCGCGCCGGTGCCGGTCTCGGTGGTGACGTGCTCGCCCAGAATCACCGGCACCTGTTTGTCGTAGAAAGGATGCTGTAGTAGCAGGTTTTCCAGCTTCTGGCCCGGGCAGGATCCCAGCACGGTATAGTTGTCGAAACCGTAACGCTGCAAGGCACCGGCCGCCAGCGTCTCTTCCAGCAGCAGGCGCGCCGGCCCCTGCGCGGGGGTTACCTGAATTAACTGGTAGTTGAATTCAGGGTGCAGGCAGACCGCCTGATTGGCAGGCAGCGTCCACGGCGTGGTCGTCCAGATGACCGTAGCCACCGGGCCTTCGCCCTTGCCGACGCTGTCGCAGGCGGCCAGAAAAGCCTGCTCGTCCACCGCCACAAACATTACGTCAATCGCGGGTGATTCCTTGTCCTGATATTCAACCTCCGCTTCGGCCAGGGCCGAGCCGCAATCCAGGCACCAGTGCACCGGCTTGCTGCCCTTGTGCAGGTGCCCCTTCTCGATCACCTTGCCGAGCGAGCGCACGATGTCGGCTTCGAATTTATAGTCCATGGTGAGATAGGGTTTGTCCCAGTCACCCAGTACGCCGAGGCGGATAAAATCCTTGCGCTGACCATCCACCTGTCTGGCTGCATATTCACGGCATTTCTGGCGGAAGGTTTTGGCGTCCACCTTGACCCCGGCCTTGCCGATTTTT
>JAQICG010000249.1 GCA_027858635.1 Gammaproteobacteria bacterium
TTGGCGTTCTTCGCGGACTGTGTTTTATGGTTTTTTTATGGCTGCAATATAATTAAGTCGTTCTTTTCAATCCAGCGACTGACCACGCTTGAGCTTGCGCATCAGAAACCGGGCCGGACTCAGATGCTCAACGATCTGCCTGTTAACCGGCAGAGGCTCGTTGACGATCATTGCTGCTAGTATTTCAGCACTGAGAAAACTGCTGCATATACCGCGTGAACCGTGGGCGGCGCTGACATATAAACCGGAGAGATATTTGGCCGGTGGATAGTGAGCATGGGGTCGCCCATGGTGCAGCTCTTTATAATCTTTAGCGAAGGCGTTTTTATCGGGCACGGCGCCGACGATCGGTGTCATGTCGTCGCTGACGGGACGAAAACCAACCCGCCCTGTTAGCTGCCCGGGTGGCGCAAATACACCGGGCAGGCACTGTTCAAGATGGGATTAAGTTTCGTCCTGCTCTGCCTGCGTCAACTGCGGGCTGTCATCACCGACCCGGTAGGTCGCACCGGCATAATGCACGCCTTTGTATTCGGGCGTGACGTAAGCATCGAAACTCAATGCTTTATTCAACGCTGAACTCGATTCGTTTGCCGGTATCGCCGTTATCTGCCCGCGCACCGATGACAGCGGCAGCCAGGAAACAGGTTCAAACTGATTAGCGCCAACACCATTGGCAATGATCATGACTTCTGCACTGGCGATATCCTGTCTGTTTTCATCCAGCGCCTGCCACTGATGTTGCTGTTGCTGAATATCAACTACATTCTGCTGGATGAGCTGCAATGATCCACCGCAGACGCGCAGCAGATTTTCACAGAGGCCTCGGGGTGAGGCCCAGCCAGCCGCTGGGAAAAAACTCAACGTGGCGTTCGGATCTGCAATGGAATTTTTCAGCTCGTGCTGATGCAGAATTTCCATAAAGGCTTCTGCGTAACCCTGTTTTTCGATTAGTTTTTCCGCCTTGCCCGCTTTAAAAATGGAATAGACGCCGTCGTGAAACCAGAATTTTTCATCAGACTGTTTCTGCAAATCATCAAGGCAATGCGATGCGTATAGCAGTGCGCTAGCATAAAAGCGGGCATCGGTTTTGTTATCAATCGACAGCCTCGGCATCAACAGACCGGCGGGATTGCCGGAGGCTTCTTCAGCAACGTTACGGTGTTTTTCGATCAGCGTCACCTGCCAGCCACGCTGCACTAGCGACCAGGCTGTGGTTAAACCGGCCAGACCGGCACCGATGATCACCGCCTGCCGGTTCTGGTAGCGGCTCTGCTCCAGCTCGTACCATGGTGTCGGGCTTTGCGTGATTTTCTTATGATCGAGTACGGCGGTTATCATCTCTCTTTTTTTGCCGTGTCCCTTGACCTTGATGACGGTAAAGCCCGCCGCCTGCAAGCCACGGCGCACAAAACCGGCGGCGGTGTAGGTGCTGAGTGTTGTGCCCTGCCCGCTGTTTTTTTCGATCAGCTGAAAAACCTGATCGCTCCACAGGTCGGCATTTTTATCCGGCCCGAAGCCGTCGAGATACCAGGCGTCGACCTGCAATGCCCGAGGTTCCAGCGCATCGATGATATCGGCAAAAATCAGGTGCAGTTGTACCCGGCCGCCGAGCAGTGCGCGACAATGCTCGCCTTCGACCGGCAGCGGATAGACGGCGAGCAGCTCATCAAAAGACGCTGACAGTTCCGGCCAGTTGCCGGCGACGCGCGCAATATCAGCAGGGGACACCGGATGTTTTTCGATGCCGAAGTAATGCAGGCACGCTTCCGGGCCGACCTGCCCGGTATCTATTTTCTCCGCCCAGGCCTGCATGGTCAGCACAAAATTAAGGCCGGTGCCGAAGCCGGTCTCGGCGATGACAAAATGCTCGCCCGCGCCGAGCCTGCACCATCTTGAAGTCAGTTCATTTTGCTGGAGAAAGACGTATTCCGATTCCTCGCGCCCGCCTGCGCTGGAATAATAAATATCCCCATAACCGGGGCTGTAGGGCTGGCCGTCACCCCACTGTATGTCTGCATATTTCATTGTTTCTTCTCTATCCGCTGATCCAGTTCAACAAAAGCAGAACTGAGGCAAAAATCATTGTAAAATGTGCACACATCATACACTTGCTTCAAATTTAGGCCGGGAAAATTTCATGAATAACGATATTGATCAAATCAAACTCGATGACAAAATTATCCTGATCACCGGTGCCGGTGATGGCATTGGCAAAGTGGTGTCGCTGGACTGCGCCCGGCGCGGTGCCACGGTGATTCTGCTCGGCAAGACCATTCACAAACTGGAGCACGTTTACGATGAAATCGTCGCCGCAGGCGGTGCTGAACCCGCTATTTACCCCATGGATCTGGCCGGCGCTACCGCGCATGACTATGACGACCTGCACGATAATATAGAAAAAGAATTCGGCCGTCTGGATGCGCTGCTGAATAATGCGGGCTGGCTGGGCGCATCAACCCCCATGGAAATGTTCGACACCGAACTCTGGTATCGGGTGATGCAGGTGAATTTGAACGCGCCTTTTCTGCTCACCAGAGCCTGTATACCGCTGATCAAGAAATCGACCCGTGAACACGCATCCACCGGGGCGATTGTGTTTACCGCTGACGCCAAAACCAGCGCTTACTGGGGCGCTTACGGCGTCGCCAAATCAGGCCTGCAAACGCTCATGAGCATCCTCGCCGATGAGCTGGAATCGCAGCACATTATGGTGAACGCCTTCGACCCCGGCCCGGTGCGCACCAGTTTCAGAACCCGCGCCTACCCGGCGGAAGATGCAACCGCCATGAACCGACCTGAAGATGTCAGCGCGCCGTTTGTGTATTTAATTAGCGGTGAATGCGAGGGTGTGACGGGAAAAACATTCACCCTGGATGATTTTAAATAACTGCCGCTTTGCATTTACAGATGTAAAAAACTTTTTTACCGCAGAGGCGCAGAGAAAATATATAGTCTGTATGCATCTGTGTTGTTAGCTGTAGGGCGCGTCGTGCGCCCCACAAATTCAGAATGGTTTTATAAAAATAGGCTTTTCTCTGCGCCTCTGCGGTAAATGCTTTTATTAAATGTTTAAATACAGCTGTACATTAACTGCGATTTCCAGCCAGTAAAATTTCACTTCATCAAATCAACTTCAATACCCTGCTCGCGCAGGGCATCAGCGCGGGTGTCGATATAGCGCTGGAAGTTAGGCTGCTCTTTATAAGCCCCCGAGGCGACATAATCCATCACCGAATGGGTGTGAAAAGCTTTTAGATAGGCATCCGAACGGAAAACCTCTTCACCTGCGGCATTGAAAAAAACCATGCTGGGGGCATATTTCACATCCAGCGCTTTAACCCAGTCGCGTACTTTCATCTGGCTGCCATCGGGGGTGGTGATTTTTTCATCACTCCACATGTCAAACAAAGCCACATTGAAACGTGCCAGCTGCTCTTTGCCTTCCGGCCTGCTCAGCATGTCGCTGTGCAGTTCGTCACAGGCAGCGCACTGTTTCTGTTCAAACATCACCAGCAGAGGTTTTTCGGCGGATAAGGCCTGCTGTAGATTTTTGGGATCTTTGATGTTGATCACATCGGTGTATATCTTGCCGCTGGCAGGCTGCGGATTAACTTTAGCGAGATAATCCTGATAACTGATCTCTTTTTCCATCTGCTGACCGACATAATCGAGCACGGTATGAAATTTTTCCGGCGGATAATAGCCATTGGCGCGATACACCACCTGCCTGTCCTCATTGAAGAAAATCAGCGTCGGTGTATATTGCACTTTTAGTGCGGCGGCAAATTCCGCTTCGGTGAAGTTATCATCACCGACGATCACTTCATTATTGCCCCAGATATTGATCGCTACCACATCAAAATATTTCTGTGTTTTATCGGCAATATCACGCTGGCCGAAATTATCTTCCAGCAGCTTTTTACAGTAGGGGCAGCCGTCCTGATAAAAATACAGCATCAGGCGTTTGTTGTTGTCGGCGGCGACGGCGATGTCTTCATAGACATCCATAAAGGAGACCTTGAACCAGGCGGGCTTTTCTTCATAACCGGGATTGACCAGCCCCGATGATAATTCTGTCTCATCCGCCGCACCGGCCGGATATGACAGGGCAAAAAACAACATACAGATAATACTTATGGTTTTATAAATGTTCATATTCACCCCTGCTACCAGTAAATTAAACAGCTTCTGCTAACCGCCTCTTGCCCTGTACTGTTTATTTTTTTTCTTTCTGCCCTGCTCCCTGATAATGGCCTCTTCATCAAGAATGAGACCCACCGAGGCCATCAATTGTTTCACTTCGTGCTGTTCCAGATCCACCGATTTACCCGGACGCACGCTCTTGGGCAGATGAATATCGCCATAACGCACACGCATCAGACGACTCACCGTGACATCCACCGCTTCCCACAGCCGCCTGACTTCACGGTTGCGGCCTTCGCGCAGAACCACGTGGTACCAGTGGTTGCTGCCCTCGCCGCCGACATCGACGATATCATCAAAATGGGCCGGGCCATCTTCCAATTGCACGCCTTTTTTGAGCTGCTTGAGCTTGTCCAGCGTGACTTCGCCTCGGACCCGCACCGCATATTCACGTTCAATTTCGTGCGAAGGGTGCATCAGCCGATTCGCCAGTTCGCCATTGTTGGTAAATAGTAACAGGCCGCTGGTATTGATATCGAGACGACCAATGCTGACCCAGCGTGAATTGGTGAGCTTGGGCAGATTATCAAACACCGTGCGCCGGCCTTCTTCATCCTTGCGCGAGCTGACCTCGCCCACCGGTTTGTTGTAGACCAGCACGCGCACATCGGGCTTGGCTTCGCGAATGACGATGCGCTTGCCGTTGAATTCGGCGCGATCGCCGTCTGAGACTTTGGCGCCCAGCTTGATCACTGCGCCATTGATGCGAACGTGACCCTGTTCGATCCAGCGCTCGATTTCCCGGCGTGAACCGAAGCCCATACGCGATAGCGCTTTTTGTGCACGTTCTTCAGACATATAAATATTGGTACTTTATGGTGGAAATGTTAATGCGGTTTTAAACGCCGGTTGCCGAGGATCGTTCATTTTCCGGATCTTCACTCTCGTCATCAGTAGTATCAACTGCTTCGACAAGATCGTCGGCTTCATCGGCTTCGACAAGCTCAACGGCTTCATCGACCTCGGCCTCTTCTGCTACTTCGATGTCCCCGGATAATTCCTCTTCTGCCGCGGCCTTAGCGACTTCGCCCTCTTCGTTCTCGGCGACAGTTTCAGCGCCATCATCAAACTCATCAACATGATCGCCCAGCGCTAATTCGGGATTGTCTTTATCCAGATCTTTGATAGCCGCCAGCGTCGGTAGTTCATCGAGCGTGGTCAAATTGAAATAATCCAGAAACTCGCGGGTGGTGCCGTATAAAGCGGGTTTGCCCGGAACATCCTTATGCCCCAGCACTTTTATCCAGCTGCGTTCCTGCAGGGTACGAATAATGTTCGAGCTGACGCTGACGCCGCGCACCTCTTCAATTTCACCGCGCGTAATCGGCTGGCGGTAGGCGACCAGCGCCATGGTTTCGAGCAGGGCGCGGGTATAGCGCGCGGGTTTTTCTTCCCAGAGACGACCCACCCACGGCGCGTAATCCTGTTTCACCTGAATCCTGAACCCGCTGGCGATCTGCTTCAACTCAAAACTGCGCCCGGCGTATTCATCGGCCAGATCGTGCAGCGCTTTGCGAATATCGTCGCGGGTGGGTCGGTCTTCGTCGCCGTCAAAAATCGAGTCCAGGTGCTGCACCGACATCGGTTTTTCTGCGGAGAGCAAAATCGCTTCCAGAATGTTTTTTGTTTCGTCCAAAGTCATTTCAAATACCTTTCAATAATCTCTCTGAGATAATTTTTCTGCGTTGCATCCGAATTATTTTTCGCTGCCGGAAGCCGCTCTGACATGAATAGAGGCAAACGCTTCGGACTGAACCAGATCGATCAGCTGTTCTTTCACCAGCTCCAGCAAAGCCAGCAGGGTTACCACGACGCCACGGCGACCCTCTTCGATGGTGAACAGCTGGGTGTAATCGATAAAGTCATGCGCCGTGATGGTTTCCAGCACCCGGCTCATACGCTCGCGCACCGACAGTGTTTCACGCTGAATCTGGTGATGGCTGTACATGGCTGAACGCGCCATGGCGTCCTTGAAGGCCATCAGTAAATCCCTCAGATCCACTTCGGGCACCGGCCTGTCCTGAACCAACTCCGGCAGTTCCACATCCGTCAAATAGACATCGCGACCCACACGCGGCAGCTCATCGATGTTCTGCGCCGCCTGTTTGAAACGCTCGTATTCCTGCAAACGGCGCAACAGCTCGGCACGGGGGTCATCCTCTTCATCTGATTCTACCGGACGCGGCAGCAGCATTCGCGACTTGATCTCCGCCAGCATGGCCGCCATCACCAGATATTCGGCGGCGATCTCAATTTTCAGCGTCTGCATCATGTCGATGTAAGTCATGTACTGACGGGTGATTTCGCTAATTGGGACTTCCAGAATATCCAAATTCTGTCGTTTAATGAGATACAGCAGCAGATCCAGCGGTCCCTCAAAGGCTTCAAGAATCACTTCCAGCGCATCGGGGGGAATGTACAGATCGCGGGGGATAACCGTCAACAGTTCGCCCTGCACTAGCGCAAACGGCATTTCGTCCTGAGTTCTTTTGCGGTCATCAACCGCAGGGGCTTGTGAAGTGGGTTCAGTCATTATAAGTAGGCAATGCCCATGGCTTTTCTTACTTCTTCCAGTGTATCTCGCGCCTCGTCCCTTGCCGCTTCATTTCCATTGGCCACAATCGCTTTGACCGTAGACAGATCCTCTTCATATTCACGCGCCCGCAGCTGAATCGGCTTAAGCTCGGCCAGCACGGCGTCGATCACCGGCTGCTTACAATCGACACAGCCAATCCCCGCACTGCGACAACCCACCTGCGCCCATTCCTGCGTTTCCAGACTCGAATAGATGCGGTGGAACTGCCAGACCGGGCACTTGGCCGGATCGCCGGGATCATTGCGGCGCACCCGTGCCGGATCGGTGGGCATGGTACGAATTTTCCTGGTGACCTCATCGGGACTGTCGCGTAGGGCGATGGTATTACCATAGGATTTGGACATTTTCTGACCATCCAGACCCGGCATTTTTGACGCAGGCGTCAGCATCGCCTTGGGTTCAGGCAGAATAATCTTGCCGGAACCTTCCAGATAGCCGTACAGACGCTCTTTGTCTCCGATGGAGATATTCTGCTGCGAATCCAACAGCGCCTTGGCCATATCCAGTGCGTTCTGAACCCCTTCTTCCTGAAATTTTTTGCGGCAGTCCATGAACATACGGGCGTTTTTCTTGCCCATTTTGGCCACGGCCTGCTCCGCCTTCTGTTCAAAACCAATCTCACGCCCGTAAAGATGGTTGAAACGGCGCGCCACTTCGCGGGTGAGTTCAACGTGCGCAACCTGATCTTCGCCCACCGGCACCAGGCCAGCTTTGTAGATCAGAATATCGGCGCTTTGCAGCAGCGGATAACCCAGAAAGCCATAGGTGGCGAGATCCATCTCCTTGAGTTTTTCCTGCTGATCTTTATAGGTGGGCACCCGTTCCAGCCAGCCCAGCGGGGTAATCATCGACAACAGGGTGTGCAATTCAGCGTGTTCCGGCACTTTGGACTGAATGAAGATCTTGGCCGCACCGGGGCTGATGCCCGCCGCCAGCCAGTCGATCACCATCTCCCAGGTGCTGGATTCGATCATGGAGGGGTCTTCGTAATGCGTGGTCAGCGCGTGCCAGTCCGCCGCAAAAAAGAAGCATTCATACTCGTGCTGCAGGTTCACCCAGTTCTTCAAAACACCGTGATAATGTCCCAGATGCAGACGACCCGTAGGCCGCATGCCCGAAAGCACACGCTGGTGCTGTGTTGGTAAGTTACTCAATTCAACTCCTTAAACTTGAAAAACCATTTTGATCAGCGCCGAAAAAAACAGCACCATGGGCCACAGGATTTTACCTAATATGCCGGTCACTAACAGAAAAATAACAATGAACAGGCCGTAAGCTTCGACGCGCATAAAAGCATCAGCCATTCGCGGCGGCATTACACCCGCCGCTACCCTGCCGCCATCCAGCGGCGGAATCGGCAGCAGATTCAACACCATCAGAATCAGGTTGATGGTGATACCGGCGTTGCCCACCTGGGAAATAAAAGTCGCGGTTGCGTCACCCGGCGACAGCACCATCTGTCCGATGACGGCAACCAGCGCCCAGCCGCAGGCCATTATGAAATTCGAAGCCGGGCCGGCAAGCGCCACTATGGCCATGTCCTTCACCGGCTGCTTGAAATAGCGCATCTCCACCGGCACCGGTTTTGCCCAGCCGATAATGAAGCCGCTTAGCATCAATAACGCCAGCGGCACTACTATTGTGCCAATCGGGTCGATGTGTCGAATCGGGTTTAAAGTGATGCGCCCTAACTCTCTGGCCGTAGGGTCGCCCAGCTTGTTCGCCACCCAGCCATGCGCCGCCTCGTGCAGGGTAATGGCAAACAGAACCGGCACAGCCCAGACTGCAATTGCGTAGATAACTTCAGATGGAATCATTTAATAATCAGATAGATATAATATAAAGTAAATAAAATGGGTGACATAAAAAACGGGGTAGCTCTTCATCGAAATACGCCGCTCAGTTTACATGAAAGAAAACCTCTGCGCCCATGCCGGTTCGAAACACACGGCAGCGGAATCACGTCCGTTCTGTAGGCGCGAATTCATTCGCACCTACCCATGCCCGCCGGGGACAAAACAAAACAGCTCACTGCGCTTTATTCCAGCCCGTGATCCTTACCCTTACCCTGCCTGCGCAGGTCCGGCACACCCTCATTCAGACGAATCACCGTGGTCGGTTCAGGCCCGCAATGGCCGCCATCAATAATCAGATCAACCTGATTTTCCAGCACCTCGCGCACATCCTCGGCATCGGTCACAGGATGCTCCTCACCCGGCAGCACCAGGGTGCAGCTCATCAACGGCTGCCCCAGCTCTTCCAGCAGCGCCTGCACTATCGGATCATCCACCACCCGAATGCCGATAGTGAGCCGCTTGGGGTGCATCAGCCGCCGCGGTACTTCGTGGGTGGCATTCAGAATGTAGGTATAAGGCCCCGGCGTCAGCGACTTGAGGATGCGGTAATCGGCATTCTCGATCCTGGCGTAAACTGCGATCTCCGACAGGTCGCGACAGACCAACGTCAGGTTATGCTTGTCATCAATCTGGCGAATGCGGCGCAGCCGAACCATCGCATCCTTATCGCCCAGATGGCAGCCCAGTGCATAACTGGAATCGGTAGGGTAAACCACCACGCCGCCGTTGCGAATAATTTCCACCGCCTGCTTGATCAGGCGCATCTGCGGATTAACGGGATGTATTTCGAAATACTGACTCATGCCTGCCACTCAATATAAAACAGGGCGCATTATAGTGGTTTATGGTCGACTGCGATACAATGCCAAAATCACGAACTTCGAACCCGGCAGGGACTGCAGTGTCGAACTGATACCGCCGCCTCTGCCGTGGAACTCTTAACCCTCTATCGAGCTTTAACAACATGAAGTTACTTATTGATTTCTTTCCAATTATTCTGTTTTTTATCAGCTACCATCAAGCCAGTTTCCTGGTCGAAAACACTTTTATTGGCGGCCTGCTCGACCCCACTAAATCCGAACTAATCACCGCCACCATCGTCGCCAGCTTTATACAAGTGGGTTACCACTGGCTGCGAACCCGAAAGTTCGAAAAAATGCACCTTTTCTCACTGGCGCTAATCACCGTCCTGGGCGGCCTCACCATCATGTTCGGCAACCCCGACTTCGTCAAATGGAAACCCACCGTACTCAACTGGCTGTTCGCCGCGGTGTTTTTCATCAGCTTTTTCATCGGCGAAAAAACCCTGGTGGAACGCGCCATGGGCAATCAGATCGAGCTGCCTCAACATATATGGAATCGTCTGAACATTGCCTGGGTGGTGTTCTTCCTGGTCAGTGGTGCCGCCAATTTATACGTGGCTTTCTTCTACGCGCTGGACATGACTGAAAAACTGCGCATGGATATGTGGGTCGATTTCAAACTCTTCGGCCTCATGGGGCTCACCCTGATCTTCATCATCCTGCAAGCCATCTACCTCACCCGCCACATCAGCGTAAAAGAGGAAGCCCTTGAAGAGACCGTCGAAGCCGAAAAGCACCAGCACGAATCGGAGAACAGATAAATGCTCTACGCCATCATCGCCGAAGACATCGACAACAGCCTGGAAAAAAGACTGGCCGCCCGCCCGGCACATCTCGAACGCCTC
>JAQICG010000203.1 GCA_027858635.1 Gammaproteobacteria bacterium
CGCTGACTTTTTGCGGCATAATTAGCGTCTATGACTAAACCCGCTTACCGTGGCCGCTTCGCCCCCTCACCCACCGGCGAGCTGCATTTCGGCACCCTGCTGGCCGCCGTGGGCAGTTATCTTCAGGCTCGAAGCCGGCACGGTGAATGGCTGCTGCGCATCGAGGATGTCGACACCACCCGGCGTGTACCCGGCGCGGCGGATGCCCTGCTCAGTGCACTGGAGGACTTCGGCTTTGAATGGGACGGCGAAATAGTGTATCAATCCCGTCGCACCGAGCTGTATGAATCGGCACTGGCTATCCTCGCCGATAAAGATCTGATTTACCCCTGCACCTGCTCGCGCAAACAGCTGGCGCAGGAGCATCAGGACACCCCAGGGGTCTATGGCGGTCACTGCCGGCATCGTCACCTGCCAGTCAGAGAAGCGCACGCCCTGCGGCTGCGCGTGGAAGATCGGCTCATTGGCTTCGACGACCCGGTAAGGGGGCACTACCAACAGCAGCTTGCCCGTGACTGCGGTGATTTCATCATCAAACGCAAGGACGGCCTGTTCGCCTACCAGCTCGCGGTGGTGGTAGATGACGCCGAACAGGGCGTGACCGAGGTGGTGCGCGGTGTCGACCTGCTCGATTCCACGCCACGGCAGATCTACCTGCAACAGCAGCTGGGCTACCCCCAGCCCGATTACCTGCACCTGCCACTGCTACTCGATGCACACGGCAACAAGCTCGGCAAATCCACCGGGGCAGCGGCACTGGACCTTTCCCGACCGGCACTATCCCTGCATTCGGCGCTTGAATTGCTGGGCCAGGACCCGCCTGAAGAGCTCGCCCGAAGCAGCCTGAGCCAGCTCTGGCAATGGGCCATTGAACACTGGGATCATCAGCGTATCCCGAAGGAAAATCTCTACCTGAACCCTCACTAAAACAGGCTTGCAGTCATAGCCTGTGCCTGTGTATGATCAAATTCGCTAAAAAACAATAATGCACAGGAGCTGTCCGTGGCTGATAACGATATTAATTCCACTCTCGTCGAAAACCGTCAATTTCCACCCAGCGAAGAATTTGTCGCCAGGGCCCGAATCAAACCCGCTGATTTTGAAGCGCTGCACAAGCATGCTGAAGCCAATTACGAAGGCTTCTGGGAATATCAGGCCCGGCAGAATCTCGACTGGCACAAGCCCTTCAGCATCACTCTCGACGACAGCAGGGCACCGCATTATCAGTGGTTTACCGATGGTGAGCTGAATGTCTCCTACAACTGCATCGACCGGCATCTGGCCACACAGGCCGATAAAACCGCCATTATTTTTGAAGGTGAAGAGGGCGATACCCGCCACATCTCCTACCAGCAGTTGCATGATGAGGTCTGCCAGTTTGCCAATGGTCTGAAATCCCGGGGCATCAAAAACGGCGACCGCGTGGTTATCTACATGCCGATGACGCCCGAAGCGGTTATCGCCATGCAGGCCTGTGCCCGCATCGGCGCAATTCATTCAGTGGTATTTGGCGGTTTCTCCGCAGAATCTCTGCGCGACCGCATTAACGACGCCGGCGCAGTCATGCTGATTACCGCCGATGGCGGCCATCGTGGCGGCAAAATCGTCGAACTCAAAACCGCCGCCGATAAAGCCCTGGAAAAAGGCACCCCCAGCATTGAGAACGTGATCGTGCTTAAACGCACCGGCCAGGATATTGCCATGCAGTCAGGCCGTGACCACTGGTGGCACGACATTGTGGCGGGCCAGAGCAGCGAGTGCGAGCCGGAATGGGTAAACGCAACCCACCCGCTGTTTCTGCTCTACACCTCCGGCTCGACCGGCAAGCCCAAAGGCATCCAGCATTCCAGTGCGGGTTATCTGCTCAATGCCGTCATCACCAATCTGTGGGTGTTCGACCTGCAGGACAATGACATCTTCTGGTGCACCGCCGATGTCGGCTGGATCACCGGCCACACCTACGTCGCCTTCGGCCCACTGGCCGCAGGCTCGACCATCGTCATGTACGAGGGCGCGCCGGTGGTGCCCGATGCCGGCCGCTTCTGGAAAATCGTTGAAGACCATAAAATCACCGTGTTCTACACCGCCCCCACCGCCATCCGCGCGCTGATGAAGTTCGGCGATGAATACCCCAACAAATACGACCTCTCCAGCCTGCGCCTGCTCGGCACCGTCGGCGAACCCATCAACCCCGAAGCCTGGATGTGGTACCACACCGTCATCGGCAAGGAACGCTGCCCGATCGTCGATACCTGGTGGCAGACCGAAACCGGCGCCCACATGATCGCCCCCATCCCCGGCGCAGTCAGCACCAAACCCGGCTCCTGCACCCTGCCGCTGCCCGGCATTGTCGCTGACGTGGTCAACGAAGAGGGCGAATCCATCACCGAAGCCAACAAGGGCGGCTATCTGGTGATCAAAAAACCCTTCCCCTCCATGCTGCAAACAGTCTGGGGTGACGAGCAACGCTATATTGACACCTACTTCCCCAAATTCGGCGGCAAATATTACCTCGCCGGTGACAGCGCCAGAAGAGATGAAGACGGCTACTTCTGGATCATGGGTCGCATCGATGACGTGGTCAACATTTCCGGCCATCGCCTCGGCACCATGGAAATCGAATCCGCCCTGGTGGCACATGAGCGCGTGGTCGAGGCCGCAGTTGTCAGTCGCCCACACGACGTCAAGGGCGAAGCCATCGTCGCTTTTGTCATCTGTAACGGCGAAAGACCGGTGGACGAAGAAGTCAAAAAAGTGGTTCAGGAACTGCGCGACTGGGTGGGCGAGGAGATCGGTGCGATCGCCAAACCCGACGAAATCCGCTTTGCCGACGGCCTGCCCAAAACCCGCTCCGGAAAAATCATGCGTCGCCTGCTGAGAAACATCGCTCGCGGCGAAGAGATCACGCAGGATATTTCGACGCTGGAAAATGAAGGAGTGGTGAAGCAGTTGCAGGGAAAAGAATAAAAGTTTTTCACCGCAGAGAAAAACTGACATCCGTCCGATTACGCTGCGCTAATCAGACCTACGCGCCTGGTAATTTTCTGTATAAATA
>JAQICG010000145.1 GCA_027858635.1 Gammaproteobacteria bacterium
GGTACTGGCGTTTTTCATGATTCTCCCAGCGCACGGTCTGGCCGCGTTTGATGGTGATTTCCTGGGGAATGAATTTGTATTGTTCAAGGACTACCAGCGGTGTTTCATCAGTTGCCATCGCTGTGCCGATGCTAAGTGCTGTGATAAAGATCAGTAACAGTGACTGTGATTTCATGATTTTGTCCTCTTTATGTGAATATGATTAGTCCCATCATAACCGAGGTGCGGGCCACAAAAAAGGCCGCAGAGGTTTCACTCCTGCGGCCTGTATGCATGAAGCGCGGTTTATTTTCCTATGGCATTGATTTCCGCATCGTCATCATCAAAGCCCAGCATCAGCCCCAGTGAGATATGATGGAAACGGCTGCTGCTGTAATCATCGTGAATGGCAAAACCGATGCTGTACATCTGGTCGGTGCTCATGCTGATATCACCGGCTTTGTCTGAGCTGAGCTTGCGGGTCATTTCAACCGTCCATACGCCATCGTTAAGGCTGCCGCTGAATTCCACCCCCTGGCCGCCGGTCTTGACGCGCTCGGCCAGAATGTAACCGTCCTCAGATTCACCGGTACCCGCTTTGTAGCGCAGCAGATCCATGAATGAACCATTTTCCAGCGCGGCCTGAATTTCGCCGGCCTCTTTCAGCTTGTCCCAGCCGCCGCGTTTGGCATCATTTTTGCCCTCAATTTCGATCTCGGTACGGCTCTCTTTAAGGTACTTGGTGAAGCCGTTGCTGGAGTCGAGTCGACTACCGGCCAGCGCTGACTGATCGGGCTGATCAGGCATGCCGTTGACATCGTGATGACAGCTCTGCCAGCAACCGGCACGCTCCGCGTATTCAACTTTGGGGTCATCCTCGTCGATTGCCGCGAGCATAATTGCCAGCTTGATTGGATTTTTCGGGTCCATTTTGCCGCCTTCTGCAAAGGGAATGGGTGCATGTTCACCGTCCGGCCACTGGAAGCGCATGTACAGATTTTCGCCATCGTGTTTGGCCTGCACGTTAACATCAATGCTGCCGCGCTTGCCGGGAATCGGGGTCGGTTCGAGCTTCTCACCGGAAATAATCAGTTTGCCGATATCCATTTCTTCACCTTCATGACAATCAAAGCAGCGGTCACCGTACAAAAAGCCACGTTTGCCGCCGTGGTCGCTGCCCTTGAGTACCCACTCCATGGAAGCCTGGCCCGGATAAAAGAGGGTGACTTCTGCGGCTTCAATGCCTGACCAGTCGACACCCGTGACCGATTTTGTGCCGGTAGCGGCGGGCGCGGTATCAGTATCAGCCTGACTTGAAGATGGTGCTGCCAATTCGGTTTGGGCAGGCGGAGCATCCTTAGCCGTTTCAGTCACGGCAGCCGCCGGTGCTTCAGCCGGGGCATCTGTTGTGGTTACCAGCTTTTTATCGGTATCGATAAAAGCCTGCCACTGTGGCGCGATGGGGCGTTTATTCTTTTCAACCGGTTTTGAAAGTTCATCCAGCTCGGTTTCGCTCAACTGATCATGAACCTTGTTGTGCGCAATGCCTTTGTGGCAGTCGATGCAGGTATTGCCCCTTTCCATGGCGCTGGCATGCTGCATACGCGCCCGTTTTTTCTGATCTTCAGGCTTCATCGAATCGAAATTGTGGCAATTTCGGCATTCGCGTGAATCGGTATCCTTCATCGAATGCCAGACATTTTTGGCCAGGAATAAACGCTTGGCATCGAATTTTTCCGGGGTATCGATGGTACCAAGCACCTTATGCAGGACCTCGTTACTGGCCTTTATTTTGCGCACGACTTTGTGCACCCAGGGGTCGGGTACATGGCAGTCGGAGCAGGTGGCGCGTACGCCACTACGGTTAGTGTAATGAATGGTTTTTTTGTATTCCTGATAGACATTCTCTTCCATTTCGTGGCAGGAGATACAGAACTCCATGGTATTGGTAGCTTCCATGGCGGTATTGAAACCACCCCAGAAGATGACGCCAATAATCATGAAAAATAGAGCCGCGCCCAGCGTGGTGCCCATCAGGACTTTACGCGACATTAAACCGAATTTTTTTGATGAATGGGGCATGATTAAAGCTTACCTTAATTTTGTTATTGTGTATTAAAGAAGAGACCTTGGTTATAAAGTCTCTTGTGTAATAGACATTCTATCTGGTTAGAAGGAGGGCGGACAACATTTTGTGTATGTCCGCCCCATTTCATTTATGTCGTAACTTTTATTAAGTTACATGGTTAACGCGGTTATACACGTTGAACTTACCTGTTGGAGCGTAAAGTCCTTTAATACGTGCTTTTTCTTCCAGTGTTTTAGCATCAAAGATGATGATTTCACCGTTAGGTTTCAGACTGTCTGAACGATTCCATACAGATGCCCATACTTCGGTGCCATCTTTGTTGAACTCGAAGTGAACGGCTGCGTAGCCCTTTTTATCAGTTAGCTGAATAGTCTTAACAATCTTACGAGTTTTCTTGTCAAGCACTTTAACTGACTGCTGGATAGCTGGTTCAGGGTGTTTAGTTTGGTCTATCCAGACATAATCACTCTTGGGATGGGTGCGCAGGAATACGCCGGGACCGTCGGTGTCAACGGTGTAGCAGAGTTTCCAGGCCTGATCTTTATGACCTTTTGGATCATTACCCCAGACAGAGACTTTGCCCACGCCAAGATGCGTTGTACCCGCTACAGGACCACACTTGTCATCGTTCCAGTTTGCACCAGGACCTGGGTGAGGTTTGCTGGCAACATCGATCATTGCTTCTAGCTTGCGATCCACGGTATCGATGACTACCATCTTGTCAGAAGCGTTAGCCGCGATCTGGAAGTAACGGCCTGTTGGGTCGAAGAAGCCATCATGCAGGTACTTGGCAGAATCGATTTCGGTGATCTGCAGGTTATCAAGATCACTGTAATCAACCTGCCACATCTGACCTAATTCCTTCGCAGCCACTAACCAGGTAGGAGCCAACGGCGTGTCATAGATCGCAGCTACACGTGATTCGTTAACATACTCACCATCAACGTTAACGCCACGAGTAGAAACGACTTTCAGTGGTTCCATAGTCATAGCATCAGCAATAACGAAGTGAGGAGGCCAGTAACCGCCACCGATAACGTACTTGCCATCACCTGATACGGCAACGTCACGTGCATCATAAGCAACCTGTACCTGAGCAACTTTCATCTTGTCTGGATTAGCCCAGAGGTCAATCTTGGTCATCATGCCATCACGACCCATGATGTACCAGAAACGACCAGCGTTTTCGACATGCATGCCTTCATGATGTTCTACCGTTTTCAGTACGTGTACGGCATAACCAGTAGAGATATGAGCAATTACTTCTTTTTTGTCACCATCAATGATCGCGATACTACCTTTGTCACGTTCGATGGCAATGAAGAAATTCTCCCAGTTACGGCCATGCATTGGCTTGCTAGGATAATCTTTTGGTTCTATATAAACCTTCCAGCGTTCTTTCATTAATGCCAGAGACATTTCGGGTGGCACCGGAGGCTCCATCTGGATATACCGGGCTAGCAGGTTAATTTCTTTTTTGGTGAAGATATCATCAAAGTTGTTCATGCCGCCTTCGGTACCGAGGGTAATAATTCGCTCCAGACGATTTGTACCCAGTTTGAGAGTGCCTTTGGTATTTTTGGCTTTATTGGGTTTTGGCTCCAGATTTTTACCCGTGGCGCCGACGCGTAAAACACCATGACAACCAGCACAACGCTGGAAGTACATGCTCTTTGCGGTTTCAAATTCAGCATCGTTAAGAGGTACGAATTCATCTTTTTTGGCGAAGGCGACACCCGAAGATGCTGCCATGCCTACGCATGCAGCGACGAGTGCTGCACCGTATTTCAACTTATGTTTTGTGCTCATTGATTTAACTCCTAAAGTTTCCCAGTGGGTAAGTGTGTATTCAATAATCTGGATGTTTTGTTGTGTTTAAAAATCATACGAGTGTGAAGGTATTCTGAAATGCATCGAATGACTTTGATATATATCAACTAAAAAATAGATAGTGCTGATTTGCTGACATACGTCAAGTAATCTTGATAATAAACCACAAAATTTAAGCTTGAAAATTCAGATTAAGAGTGCATGAACGTATTGCCACGCAGGGAGAAAAATTTCAGGGAGGTCAGACTGAGTGCGACAGGGTAGTGAGCTCAACGCAATCCTTGTGCGGAGAGAGGTATTGATAAGTTATTAAGAGAGCAGTGGGCCACTCTAGTGACTGCCGACAGCTAACCGCTAACCGCCGGTCATATTCATGAAGCGTACAATCTGGTTGGGCTTGTCACGAAACTCATGTTTTTCAGGTTTGATGGCGATGGCTTCAATGATGGCGTTTTTAAGCCCGTCGTCACTGATGCCCTGGCGCAGCAGAGGGCGAAGTTCGAATTTATGTTCCTGACCCAGGCACAGATACAGAGTGCCATCAACACCCATTCGTACCCGGTTACAGGTTTCACAAAAGTGCTGTGAGATGGGAGTGATGAAGCCGATGCGCAGATCGGTGCCTTTGACCTGTACATAACGGGCCGGGCCGCCACCGGGCATAACGCCGGGTATCAGGTCAAAGCGCTGAGCCAGACGGGTTTTAACTTCGGCCAGATTGATGTAGTGGTCGGTGGCCTTGAGGCC
>JAQICG010000397.1 GCA_027858635.1 Gammaproteobacteria bacterium
ATATCTTCTTTCAGAATACGGCCATGCTTGCCGCTGCCCGCGATCATGTCGGCGGTAATGCCCTGCTCGCGCATTATTTTTCGAGCGGAAGGGCTTATCGCCACTTCGGCTTCGGCGGCATCTTCTTCTATAGCTAGCTCTGCGGCGGCTTCCGGTGCGCCGGTTTTTTTAGTTACAGTTGCCTGCGATGCGGCGGGAGCTGTTTTTTTAGTGACGGTCGCCGCCTCTTCCGTTTGGATGCTTTCGTCGAGCACTGCCAGTACCTGACCGGCAGTGACCACCGCGCCTTCTGCAAAGGCTATTTTTTCGATCTCCCCCGAGACGGTCGCCGGCACTTCCAGAACCACCTTGTCGGTTTCCAGATCCACCAGCGTGTCGCCCTGCTGAATCCATTCACCCGGTTTTTTATACCAGTCCACCACCACCGCGTCGGCAATGGATTCGGGTAATTCGGGAACCTTGATTTCCGTACTCATCGTTTTGCCTGCCTCTTACGCTCACGCTTTTTTTCATCAACCAATTTTTTACCCTCAAACAGCAGAGCACGCTCCACCAGTTGGGCCTGCTGAATGACGTGCAGTTTGGCCGAACCCAACGCCGGAGCCGAAGAAGATTCGCGACCTACGTAATGCAGCTCCCAGTCCTTCTCCAGCCGGGCATTGGCCCGGGGCCGGAAGAAATCCCAGGCGCCCTGATTCATCGGCTCTTCCTGACACCATATTAATAATTTTGTTTTAGTGTAACACTTTAGTATCGCGTTCAACTCGGGCGCCGGGAAGGGATACAACTGCTCGACGCGGATGATGGCGACGTGCTCAATGGCTTCCTGCCGGCGCTTTTCCAGCAGGTCGTAATAAACTTTGCCGCTACACAAAACAACCCGCTCAACTTTTGCCGGATCAATCGCCTCGATTTCAGCAATGACTCTCTGGTAGCTGCCCGCCGTCAAATCCTCCAGGGTGCTGATGCAGAGTTTGTGCCGCAATAAACTTTTCGGGGTCATGACAATAAGTGGTTTTCGGCACTTACGTACCATCTGCCGACGCAGCAGGTGAAACATCTGCGCCGGGGTGGTGGGCACGCATACCTGCATGTTCTGCTCGGCACACAGCTGTAGAAAACGCTCCGGCCGCGCCGAGGAATGTTCGGCGCCCTGGCCTTCGTAACCGTGCGGCAGCAGCATCACCAGACCACTGGCTCGCCCCCATGTGTGTTCACCGGAAGAGATGAACTGATCGATCACAATCTGCGCACCATTGGCAAAGTCACCGAACTGCGCTTCCCAGAGGGTGAGTGTTTTCGGGTCGGAGGTCGAGAAGCCGTATTCGAAGGCCAGCACCGCCAGTTCGGAGAGCAGCGAGTCGATGACCAGAAAATTATTTTTGTCTTTGCCCAGACTGCGCAGGGGCACAAAAGCCACGCGCTCTTTCTGATTGTGCAGCACCGCATGGCGATGAAAGAAGGTGCCGCGGGCGCAGTCCTGGCCGGAGAGGCGCACCGAAAAACCGTCGTGCAATAAGGTGGCGTAGGCCATGATCTCGGCGTAGCCCCAGTCTATAGGCAGCGCGCCCGCGGCCATCTTATGCCGGTCGGCAACAATTTTGGCCACACGGGGATTGAGCACAAAACTCTCCGGCAGCTGCTGCATGGTGTCGCTCAGTTTGCGCATGACTTCATTAGCGACGCCGGTTTCCACATCGTCCAGCGTGGCGCAGCTTTTATAGGGGCTCCAGTCAACCAGCTCGGAGGCGTCGATTTCATCGTCGTCTAATTTGTGCGGCACCATACACCGGCCCGCTTCCAGCAGCTCGCGCACCGCCGCCACCATGTGCTCAACCTGCTCTGCGCTGAGGCTGCCTTCATCCACCAGTTTCTGCGCATACCGGGTTCGCGTGGTCGCCAGCGATGAAATTTTCTGATACATCATCGGCTGTGTCGCCTTCGGCTCATCGGCCTCATTATGGCCGTGGCGGCGATAGCAGATCATGTCGATAACTACATCGGTTTTGAATTTCATTCGGTAGTCGAAGGCCAGTCGCGTTACCCGGATAATGGCTTCAGGGTCATCGCCGTTGACATGAAAAATGGGCGCGTCCACCATCTTGGCAATGTCGGTACAGTAATGCGTGGAACGGGAATCGCTCTGATTGCTGGTGGTAAATCCGATCTGGTTATTGATGATAATATGCAGCGTGCCTTTGGTGGAATAGCCACGCGACTGCGACATTTGCAAAGTTTCCATGACCACGCCCTGACCGGAAAATGCTGCATCGCCGTGTATCTGCACCGGTATGACCTCCACCCCGGCGCTGTCACCGCGCCGAAATTGCCGCGAACGCACCGCGCCCTCCACCACCGGGCCGACAATTTCCAGGTGCGAAGGATTGAAGGCCAGCGCCAGATGCACGGGGCCGCCTGCGGTACTGACGTTGGAGGAAAATCCCTGATGGTATTTCACGTCACCGGTCAGTGTGGCGACATCTTTGGTGCCTTCAAATTCGCTGAACAGTTCCGCCGGCGTTTTGCCCATAATGTTAACCAGCACATTAAGTCGGCCACGATGCGCCATGCCGATACCAATCTCCCTGACGCCCTGCGCACCGGCGCGCATGATCAGTTCGTCGAGCAGGGGTATCAACGACTCACCGCCTTCCAGCGAAAATCTTTTCTGCCCTACATATTTGGTGTGCAGGTATTTTTCCAGACCTTCGGCATCACTAAGCTGGCGCAGAATATTTTTTTTCTCTGCGATACTCAGTTGCGAATCCTGATCCACGGCCTCGATGCGCTGCTGTAACCAGCGCTTCTCTTTGGTGGCCAGTATGTGCATATACTCGACGCCCACCGAACCGCAGTAACTCTGCACCAGGGTTTCATAAATCTGTTCGAGCGTGGCGCATTTCGGGCCAAACAATGAGCCTGTTTCAAATTCGATTTTCAGGTCTTTGCTGCTCAAGCCGTGGTATTCGAGCTTGAGTTCGGCGACCTGTTTTTTTTCTGTATCGCCCAACGGATTTGTTCCGGCCTGCTGATGGCCATGAAAACGGTAAGCATTAATCAGTTGCAGTACCTGTACCTGCTTGCGCCCCTGTTCCAGCAGGTAAGCATTGGACGGGGCTGAGGCGTGCTGAGGCTCTTTCGCCAGCGCCCTGAAATAGGCGCGCACTTCATCATGCGGCACTTCCTGCTGACCAACGTCGCCCGCCTTTGCCTCGGGCAGACGATCAAAAAATTCGCGCCACTGTGCATCCACGCTGGCGGGGTCTCGAAGGTAATCTTCATAGAGCGCTTCCAGCCAGGCGGCGTTGCCGCCACTCAGTTGTGAACTGTTCCAAAGTTCCTGCATGCCAAGCCCAAAGGATTGCGCCATTTTTATTTTATGCCTCTTAATTTTTTGCTTTTATTTTTATTGTAGAAGTCGATCACAGAACTCGCCTCGAACTCAGCCTATATTTATCAACAAATGATCAAAATGTGTTCTTGTGAAACTGTCCGTTATGTTACGTGAAATCCATTCAGCTCGCCAAAATCATCAACACCTAACTACATGTGTGGTTTAAAAACCGGAGACCGGTCGGCTTCCAGCTTTGCTACAAAAAAACTCAGCGAGAAGGTTGCATTAACGGGTTCATTAAAAGAGGCTTTAGCCACCAGCCGATGAAAGCGTAAGCAGAGCACATTTTATTTTTGCCCGTCTGCTGGAGTTTTAAGACCCATCTTAAACACGCTTAAATCAGGTGACTGCTTGAGCAAATGGGTAATGGGTAAAAACAGGGGATCGGGTAGATCGCGGTGATGGAACCATTGCCAGTTCTGGCATTTCTCCTGCTCCATTACCTCTGGCTCGCCGGATAGATGGGCGGCGCTGACATACAGGGTGACATAGTCACAATCGCCCGCTGAAAACGGCAGGTTATTGAAACCGGCGGGGCGGGCACACCCGATAGCCAGACCGGTCTCTTCGCGCACCTCTCTGGCGGCGCATTCGAGTACGCTCTCACCGGCCTCCAGACGCCCGCCGGGAAACTGCCAGCAGGTCGCGCCCTGCGCATCAATGCGCTGTCCCAGCAGCAGATAATCGCCTTTCCACAGCATCACCCCCACGCCGATGGAAGGACGCTCTGCCGGGGGTTGTTCTGGGGATCTGGAGGCTGCTTTCACGACGAGTCCACTGGAAAATCTTCAGCGCCTATTTTCAGTTATCTGAGGCTCAATGCAAGGCTTCAGGCATCCGTGGCGATCCTGTCACAGTTGCGGCCATTGTTCTTGGCGCGGTACATCGCCATGTCGGCGGCCGCTATCAGAGTCTCCAGCGTGTTACCCGGTTTATATTCGGCGATGCCGATCGATACAGTCACTTTTGGCAGTTGTACGCCATCTAAAATGCCGGGGTCGGTATTGCTGATGTGAACCCGCAAACGCTCGGCCACAATGAGCGCCTGCGCCATGGGCGTCTCCGGCAGCAAGACCGAAAACTCCTCGCCGCCGTAACGCGCAAACAGGTCATTGGTTCTGAGCGGTGCATCGGCGGCTTCGCCCATCCGCATCAGCACCCGGTCGCCCGCAAGGTGGCCATATTTATCGTTGTATTGCTTGAAGTAATCGATGTCCAGCATCATCAGGCATAAGGGCGTCTGTTCACGTTCTGCACGCTGTATTTCACGGGCAAAAACATCATTCATCCAGCCGCGATTATGTCGCCCGGTGAGCGCATCAATGGTGGCGTGCTGCTGATACTTACGCTGCTGCTCAATACTGTCGGCGATGACCAGATTGCTATAACGCACGCGCTCGGACATGATATAGAGCAGGTTTCTCGCGATCTTGTGTGAATGACTCACCATGCGCCACAGCACTTCCTGCTCGATTTCAAGCACCCGACTGGACTCCGTGGCGTAGACCGCGGCTGAAGGCACCCGACTGTCGATGAAGGACATTTCACCCACGCACTCGCCGGGCTCGACGGTGGCCAGCGGGGTTTCGTTGTGATGCCCTAGCTGAATCCTGCAACGGCCACTTATCAGAATGTATAAATAATGATTTTCCTGATCGATAGAAAGCAGCGAATCGCCTTTTTCTAATTCGCGGTAGCTGCACTGCATCAGCAGGTCATCAAAGACCGGATCATCAAGATCCACGTTTCTGAACAGCTGCAATCTTGATAAGATGCGCTTGTTGTGTTCCACCGGCAGCACAGCCGGATTATTATTGTTATTTGTTTCTAACTGTTTTTTGCGCATTTAAAAATCCCTTCCGGTAAGTCATCACTTTCTTACTGGCGTCGGATTATAATCATGTTTATACTGATGTTCACCCTTTTAAACACCCATCTTTAAACTTAAGCAACTGTTAATATACGAATCTTACCCTTATGTAACCAGATACTCCCCACC
>JAQICG010000289.1 GCA_027858635.1 Gammaproteobacteria bacterium
AAGGGTTATAGGTCGAATGTCGGGATTGTTTTGAGCAATCCTGAAGGCAAGGTCTTCTGGGCGCGACGTTGTGGTCAGGATGCCTGGCAGTTTCCGCAGGGCGGTATTGATAAAAACGACTCGCCCATGGAGGCGATGTATCGTGAGCTACAGGAGGAGACCGGTTTGATGCCCGAGCACGTGGAAGTGGTCGGCCAGACTCAGGACTGGTTACGCTACCGCATTCCCGAACATCTGCTGCGGCGGCATTCAAAACCGCTCTGCATCGGACAGAAACAGATCTGGTTTGGCCTGAAGCTGATCGGCACCGAAAATGATTTCAATCTGACCGATTGTGATAAGCCCGAGTTTGATCGCTGGCGCTGGGTGGATTACTGGTCGCCGGTGGAGGAGATTATTTCCTTCAAGCGGGAGGTCTATAAACAGGCGCTGAAAGAACTGGAGCCTTTTCTATAAGCCTTATAGCATTATTTAAAAAGTCGGTTGCAATTCGACCAGCAGGATAACGGCGATGAGGGCGAACACCGGCAGTTCATTGAAAACGCGATACCATTTATGCGAATGAGTATTCTGGTCACGTTTGAAATCGTTCAGCAGTTTGCCGCACCACAGGTGATAGACGACCAGCAGCGTGACCAGAGCCAGCTTGGCCTGAAACCAGCCGCTGGCATAAATATGAGGAAAATAAGAGGCTAGCCAGAAGCCCAGCGCGATGGTGATGATGGCGCCGGGGGTGGCGATGCCCCAAAATAATTTGCGCTCCATGATCTTGAAGCGTTCATGGCTGATAGAATCCTCAGCGCTGGCGTGATAGACATAGAGCCGCGGTAAATAGAATAAAGCGGCGAACCACGTCACCATGAAAATAATATGAAAAGCTTTAACCCACAACATTCTGATAACCCGCTACACTAATCCAAGGCTTCATAATACAGCGCTTGCAATATTCAGCAAGCCCATTGCTATGAAGGTAAAGAACAGCGTTAAAAATAAATACAGGTGAAACTCTAAAATGATAATGATAAGAGAGGGTCAGGCGTGATTTCCATAGGTATCGTAGGCGGCACCGGTTATGCCGGAGTTGAACTGCTGCGCCTGCTGGTGTCGCATCCTCAGGTCAGTTTGAAATATGTAACTTCTCGCTCGGAAGCCGGTATGCCGGTGACGGAAATGTTTCCCAATCTGCGCGGGTTTACCGATCTCTGTTTTACTGAACCGGATGTGAAAGCGCTCGGAGCCTGTGATGTGGTGTTTTTTGCCACGCCTAATGGCACCGCCATGAAAATGGTGCCCGAGCTGCTTGAACAGGGCACCCGGGTGATCGATCTGGCGGCGGATTTCAGATTGAAAGACAGCGCGGAATGGGAGAGCTGGTATGGTATGGAGCATGTCTGTAAAGAGATGTTGGCGGAAGCAGTCTACGGTCTGCCCGAGCTGAATCGCGAGGCGATTCGCAGCGCGAAAGTAGTGGCCAATCCGGGCTGTTATCCGACGGCGATCGGTCTGGGCTTTTTGCCGCTGATCGAAAATGCACTGATTGATGATCAGCACCTGATCGTGGATGGCAAGTCTGGTGTCAGTGGCGCCGGTCGAGGTGCCAATGTGGCAACGCTGTTGTGTGAAGCCTCGGAAAACTTCAAGCCTTATGCCGTAGATGGACACCGGCATCTGCCAGAAATTCGCGAAGTTCTGAACGGTGTGGCGGGTCATGCGGTGGGTGTTACTTTTGTGCCGCATCTGGTACCCATGATTCGGGGCATCGAAACCAGTCTATACGCAGTGCTGAAAACCCCCGGGATTGATTTGCACGCCCTTTATGCCGAGCGTTATAAAGATGAGCCTTTCGTCGATGTTCTGCCGAAAGGCGCGTCTCCGGAAACGCGCACGGTACGCGGGTCGAATTTTTGCAGGATTGCCGTGTTTCAGCCACAGGGCGGTGACACAGTGGTGATCTCTGCGGTGATTGATAATCTGGTCAAGGGCGCGGCGGGGCAGGCGATTCAGAATATGAATATCATGTTTGGACTGGAAGAGGCGGCGGGTCTTGATCAACCGGCCCTGTTGCCTTGATGAATTATCGACCGTTACAGAATAAAATTATAATTCCTGTTCAGCGCCCGTTTTTGTGGGTGCTGAGTTTTGTTGTTTTGTTAGCTGTCATCGCTCTGATGATCTGGCTGGCTTTTGCCTACGGGCAACGGGCGGCGGGTTACGATAAAGTCGAGGCGATTGCCTATATCGAAGATCTGGAGCGTCAAATTTCGCAATTGGAGTCCCGGAATACGATAAATGAGCGCCAGGCGGTGATTCTTGAGCGTAATAGCACGATTGATGATGGCGCCTCTGAGCAGCTTAAGGTTTTACTTACTAAGGCTCAGGCCGAATCGCTTGAACTTCGCAAGGAACTGGCGTTCTATAAGAGTATCGTCTCGCCGGGCGACAGCAAACGGACTTTGACGATACAGGCTATTCAGCTTAGACCGGCTACAACCAGGGGTGACTATCAGTATCAGATCACGGTCATCCAGCAGGGGCGAAATGATAATTTGACCAGAGGCTCGATCGAAGTGGTGCTCGAAGGTACTGAAGCAGGGCTTGTAAAAACAATTAAACTGACCGAGATTTCCGAAGAGGCTGCAAAGCCCTTTCGTTTCGGTTTCAAATATTTTCAGAAATTCAGCGGTACCATGACGTTGCCGGAAACATTTCAGCCGGATTTTATGCGGGTTCAAGTCAAGCCCAATTCCGACAAACTTGATCCGATAGACGAACAATATTCATGGGCGGATTTAATAGCAGGAGGAGAATGAGATATGTGGGGCAATAGTAAAAATAAAGTGCGATCATCTAAAATAGAGACTTTGATCGGGCAGGATATAGAGATACATGGCGACGTTAAATTCAGCGGCGGCCTGCATCTGGACGGAAAGATTATCGGTAATGCCATGGCGGAAGGCGGTGGCAATTCGGTGTTCATCATCAGTGACAAGGGCCGGGTAGAGGGCGATATCAGCGTTTCGTTCGCTGTCATCAACGGTGAAGTTATCGGCAATGTTTTCGCCAGTGAAAAACTGGAGCTTTCCGGTGGCGCGCGTATCACCGGTAATGTGCACTACAATCTGCTGGAGATGGCCAGCGGCGCTGAAGTCAACGGCAAAATGGTACACGAAAGTGAGAAGAAACGGCTGGAACATTATGTTTCAGACGATGTCGATGATGATGAGACTTTGCACGGCACCGAACCGGTTTAATGGCGAGATAGCCTGAAAGTGAAGCGGCTCAATACTTGACTGTTTTACTCAGGTAATGCTACATTAGTGCTTTGAGATTATTTGCATTGGCAGACAATAATGGTGTGGAATTATGAGTAATATTCAAGTTTCCTTCAGCCCCAGGCCCTCTGCGGTTGAGCAGACGGCGGGATTAACAGAGGCGGCAGCCGCTAAAATCAAAAAGCTGATCGAGGAGGAGGGTAATCCAAGTCTGAAGTTACGCGTTATTGTCAGCGGTGGTGGCTGCTCTGGATTTCAATATGGCTTTGATCTGGCTGAGAAGGTAGAGGAAGAGGATGTTCAGGTAGAAAAGGATGGTGTGATTATGCTGGTCGATGCCATGAGCATGCAGTTTCTGGCCGGTTCGGAAGTGGATTATATGGAAGGTCTGGAAGGTGCGCGTTTTGTGATTAATAATCCTAACGCTAAAACCACCTGCGGCTGTGGCTCCTCCTTCTCCATCTAATCGACTCAGTTAGATGAGTTTGTAAAAAAAGCGCATGGTGCGCTTTTTTTCGTTGTGGAATACATTTAACGTGTTGTTTGTTAAGCTGTACGGCTGTTTTTATGGAAATTTGCTATGAACGAATATTTGCCCGGGCTCGCTGGCGTGCCTGCAACAAAATCCAATATTTCATCGATTAATGGTGAAGAAGGTGTGCTGGCGTATCGGGGATATGATATTCGTGATCTGGCGGAAAACAGCACTTTTGAAGAAACTTCGTTATTGCTGCTGGATGGCAGTTTGCCCACCCAGAGTG
>JAQICG010000206.1 GCA_027858635.1 Gammaproteobacteria bacterium
ACAATAGACCCCCTCAAATTCATTACTGGTAGCCACATGCAAAGCCTCCACACCAGCCACATTAAAAGCCTGCCGCTGCTGCACAGGGGCAAGGTCCGCGACATTTATGACATTGATGACGATCACATGTTGATCGTGACCACCGACCGCGTTTCCGCTTTCGATGTGGTCATGCCCAACTCCATTACCGGTAAGGGGCGGATTCTCAATGAAGTCACCATCTTCTGGATGAACAAGCTGGCGCACATTATTCCTAATCAGCTCAGCGAACTAGCACTGGAGGATGTGCTGGTGGATGCCGATGAACGTGCCGAGGTGGCGGAGCATGCCATGGTCGTGAAGAAGCTCAAGGCACTGCCGGTGGAGGCCATTGTGCGCGGCTATCTGATTGGTTCGGGCTGGAAGGATTACCAGGCCACCGGCTCCGTCTGTGGCATCCTGTTACCCGCCGGGCTTCAGCTGGCCGACCGCCTGCCCGAACCGATCTATACCCCCTCTTCCAAGGCAACGGCCGGGCAGCATGATGAGAATATCGACTTTGCCCAAACCGAAGAATTGCTCGGCAGCGAGCTTGCGGCGCAGGTTCGCGATGTCAGCCTTCAGTTATATAAGGAGGCTGCTGATTACGCGCGTGATCGCGGCATTATTATCGCCGATACCAAATTTGAATTCGGTCTGGACAGGAACGGTCGGCTCACCCTGATCGATGAGGTGCTAACCCCGGACTCGTCCCGTTTCTGGCCCGCTGAGCAGTACCAGCCGGGCGTTAGTCCGCCCAGTTTTGACAAGCAGTTTATCCGCGATTATCTGGAAACGCTGGACTGGGATAAGACCCCGCCGGGACCTGTGCTGCCCGAGGCCATCGTGCACAAATCCGCGCAGAAATATCAGCAGGCCAAAGAGCTGCTCACCCGCTAAAAATGCGCGGCGTTTTCGTCACCGGCACGGATACCGATGTCGGCAAAACCCGCATCGCCACCGCCCTTGCCAGACAGCTGAACTCGCAGGGCATCAGGGTGGTGCCACGCAAGCCGGTGGAATCCGGCTGCCGCAAATCAGACGGTGAACTCATTCCCGCCGACGCCCTCGCCCTCCAGCTTGCCGCCGACTATGCGGGTGAGCTGCCTGAAGTCTGCGCTTACCGTTTTGAAGCCGCCTTATCACCAGTGCGCGCCGCGCGCCTGAGCGGGAAAAAAATTACGCTGGCACATTTACAGCGTGCCTGCACCTCTGAGGATAAAACCAGTTTTATGCTCGTGGAGGGTGCCGGCGGTTTCTATTCGCCGCTCGCCGAGGACGGACTCAATGCGGATCTCGCCGAGGCGCTTCAGCTTCCGGTTTTGCTGGTGGCGGATGACCGACTCGGCTGCATCAACCAGATTCTGCTCACCACCGAAGCCATCGAAAAACGCGGGCTGAAACTGGCGGCCATTGTGCTGAATGCGACAATGCCACAAGCACCGACAGGCATGGACAATGCTGAAGATTTACGCGAGCTTATAGATACACCCGTGTATAGTGTGGCTTATGATCCGCACGGCGAAGCAAATCTTACCGACCTGTGTGACCGATTGCTGGCACGGTAGTTTTCGGCTGTAATTCCATTATCCTGTTTGGCGGCGCGCCTTAAACATCAAACAACAGTATTCAGCGGAGAGTGGCGGTGAATAAATTTTTTCGATTAATTTCACACCCCATAAAAAAGCCACGTAAAATACACGTGGCTTTTTTACTCATTGCTAAAGCTTTAGCTTACTGAGATTAATTCCACCTTGAATACCAGCGTGGCATTGGGCGGTATTACGCCGCCAGCACCTGCCGCGCCGTAGCCCAGTTCAGGCGGGATGGTGAGCTTACGCGCGCCGCCGACTTTCATGCCTGCAACACCCTGCTCCCAGCCCGGAATAACTCGACCACCGCCGATTTTGAAACTGAAGGTTTCATCGCGGTTATGGCTTGAATCGAACTGAGTGCCATCGGTTAACCAGCCGGTGTAATGTACCTCAACGGTCATACCTGCGGTCGCTTCTTCGCCTTCACCCACAATCTGATCTTCAACCTGTAGTTCTTCTGACATATAACCCTCGCCTAATAGTTAAAAAAGGGGAGCCATGCTCCCCTTTTTTCATACCGTATTCAATGTTAAATTATTTGTAATATTCAATCATTTTTTCAAGTGATACGGGCTTGATTTTCGATGCATTACCGGCTGAGCCGAAAGCTTCGAAACGTGCCTTACAAATATCCTTCATTGCCGCTGTCGATTCTTTCAGGAATTTACGCGGATCGAAGTTTGAAGGGTTCTCAGCCAGATGCCTGCGCACTGCACCGGTTGAAGCCATACGCAGATCGGTATCGATATTGACCTTACGCACACCTGATTTGATGCCATTAACAATTTCCTCAACGGGAACACCGAATGTTTTGCCCATATCACCACCATAGTTGTTGATGATTTCCAGCCATTCCTGTGGAACCGAAGAAGAACCATGCATTACCAGGTGAGTGTTGGGCAGACGTGCATGAATTTCTTCAATGCGGTCGATGCGCAGCACTTCGCCGGTTGGCTCTTTGGTGAATTTGTAAGCGCCGTGTGAAGTGCCGATGGCGATAGCCAGCGCATCTACGCCGGTTTTTTCAACGAAATCAGCGGCTTCTTCAACACTGGTCAGGAGCTGATCCATATCCAGTTTGCCTTCAGCGCCGTGGCCGTCTTCTTCACCCATTTCACCGGTTTCCAGCGAACCCAGACAGCCCAGCTCGCCTTCAACTGAAACGCCACCCGCGTGTGCCATTTTGACCACTTCACGAGTCACATCAACATTGTATTCATAACTGGAAGGCGTTTTCATGTCAGCCATCAGCGAGCCGTCCATCATCACCGAACTGAAGCCGGACTGGATGGAACGCAGACATACCGCCGGTTCTGAACCGTGATCCTGGTGCATAACAACGGGGATATGGGGATACATTTCCACGGCTGCGGAAATCAAATGACGCAGGAAGGGTTCGCCTGCATAAGAGCGCGCACCCGCAGAGCCCTGCATGATGACTGGACTGTCAGTTTCGTCAGCAGCCTGCATGATGGCATGCACCTGCTCCATGTTATTTACATTGAAGGCGGGCATGCCGTAGCTATTTTCAGCAGCATGATCCAATAATTGGCGTAGTGAAATTAATGCCATGGTTTTGATCTCCTAATTAATAAAATTTAATTTTGCGTTACGCGCACATCACCAATAGTGACAACTTTCATTGCATTGGTTCCGCCCGCCTCTTTACCGAGAAAATCCCCCCGGGTGATGATAATCCGATCGCCTTCTTTGACGACCCCTTTATTCGTCAACAGTTCAGCCACTTTGGAACTGATATCGTACGGACCAATCTGAGTAAAATCGATGCTCAATGGATAAACGCCACGATACAAGGTGACTTTACGCCGCGTCTTCTCAATCGGTGACAGGGCGTAAATCGGGATGCCCGAGCTGATGCGTGACATCCACAATACCGTCGACCCTGACTCCGTCAATGCGCTGATGGCATCAACATTCAGATGATTCGCCGTATACATGGTGGCCATAGCGATGGCTTCATCAACCCGGTTGAAGGTTAAATTTGCGCGATGATCCGATTTCATCACTCGCGGATGTTTTTCCGCCGATTCACAGATCCGGCTCATGGCCTGAACCACTTTTACCGGGTAAAGCCCTGCAGCGGTTTCACCGGAGAGCATCACCGCATCGGTACCGTCGTGCACGGCGTTGGCCACATCAAAAACTTCGGCGCGGGTCGGAATCGAATTTTCAATCATCGACTCCATCATCTGGGTGGCGGTAATCACCACCCGGTCACGGGCACGGGCACGCTGTATCAGATCTTTCTGAATGGCCGGTAGCTCGGCATCACCGACCTCGACACCCAAGTCACCCCGGGCCACCATAATGGCGTCAGAGGCTTCGATGATTTCATCGATCTTTTCCAGCGCTTCGGCGCGCTATATTTTCGAGACGATACTGCCGTAGCCACCGGCTTCCCGTAGCAGCCTGCGCGCTTCATTGACTTCAGCGGCATTACTGACAAACGAGATGGCGACATAATCGGCCTGAATACCGGCGGCCGCCTTGATGTCTTCTCTGTCCTTGTCGGTGAGCGCCGGCGCAGACAGGCCGCCACCGAGCAGGTTAATGCCTTTCTTGTCTGAAAGCTCGCCGGTTTGCAGCACGATGCAGTGAATCTTCGAGCCTTCCACACTCTCCACATCCAGGGTCATGCGACCATCATCGAGCAGCAGGGTATTGCCGGGTTTGACATCATCAACCAGGCTTTTATAGGTGATCCCTACCGCCTCATTAGTACCTGCGGCCGGGTCCATATCGGCGTCAAGAGTGAATCTATCACCTTTGATCAGTGTTACTTTTCTATCCACAAAACGCTCGGTTCGGATTTTGGGGCCCTGCATATCCGCCAGCAAACCCACCACACGACTCTGTTTTTCGGCACATTCCCGTACTATTTCGGCGCGCCTTTTCTGCTCCTCATGTGAACCATGAGAAAAATTCAGCCTTACAACATCTACACCAACGCGAACCAGTTCGTCGATGACTTCATAATCATCACTTGCCGGCCCCAATGTTGCGACTATTTTTGTTCTACGCATTATTACCTCTTAAATTAAATACGGGCGCTTTTTTTGCGCCCGTATTCCGCGATGCTGTTACTCGGCGGCGCGCGCTTCTAACATGGCAACAGCGGGTAAAGTCTTGCCTTCAAGATACTCCAGGAAGGCGCCGCCGGCGGTGGAAATGTATGACACCTTGTCATAAATATCATATTTCTGAATGGCGGCAATGGTATCGCCGCCGCCGGCCAGACTGAAACCATCAGCCTCGGCAATCGCCATGGAGATGGTTTTAGTGCCGTCGCCGAACTGATCGAACTCAAACACACCAACCGGACCGTTCCAGATAATGGTACCGGCTTTTTTTATGATCTCCGCCAGCTCTTTGGCCGAATCGGGGCCGATATCAAAAATCATATCATCATCTTCTACCTCGTCCGCTTTTTTCAAAGTCGCTTCGGCTGTTTCTGAGAATTCTTTTGCGCAAACCACATCGGTGGCGATAGGAATGTTGGCACCGCGTTTCTGCATTTTTTCTATCAGCGCTTTTGCGGTATCCACCAGATCATCTTCACACAGGGACTTGCCGACGTTGTGTCCCATGGCTTTCAGGAAAGTGTTGGCAATGCCGCCACCCACTACCATCTGATCTACTTTTTCAGACAATGCTTCCAGCACGGTCAGTTTTGTCGATACTTTCGAGCCGCCCACAATCGCGACCATCGGACGCGCCGGATTGGCTAGCGCCTTGTTCAGGCTTTCCAGCTCATTGGCCAGCAGCAAACCGGCACAGGCTGTCGGTGCAAACTTGCCGGCACCGTGAGTGGATGCCTGAGCGCGATGCGCGGTGCCAAATGCGTCCATGACGAAAATATCACACAGCGCCGCGTATTTTTTCGACAGCGCTTCATCGTCTTTTTTCTCGCCTTCATTGAAGCGTACATTTTCCAGCAGCACCACTTCGCCTTCGGCAACTTCGGGCGCATTATCCAGATAACCCTTTACCAGACGAACCTCTTTGCCCAGCTTATCGGCCATGACTTCAGCAATCGGCTGCATGGAGTTTTCTTCGTCAGGCTTGCCCTCTTCCGGACGGCCGCGATGAGACATGACCATCACTTTGGCACCGGCATTGGCACACAGGGCAATAGTAGGCATGGATGCGGTAATGCGTGCATCGGAGGTTACTTTGCCATTTTTAACCGGCACGTTTAAATCCGAGCGAATAAGTATGCGCTTACCTCGCAGATCGAGATCAGTCAATTTGATGAAGGCCATGTTTAACTCCTAATATATCTATAAATTTAAAAACTGTTTGTAAACCCGGATGATTTATAAATTTGCACGCTCTCGCTTGATCTTTGATTCCACAAAAAATTTGTCTTCCGTCGGCCATAATCATTGATATGGCACTCCATCAGAAAATTCCTTGTGAAATCAAATCTACGGCGCGATCTTCACACAAATTTATAAAACATCCGTGTTAAGCCCTAATGACAGCACTTAACGAACAACTCTCAAAACAATGTTTTGTTATAAATTAACCAGCCCGGATCACCGGGCTGGTTAAAAGGCATTCTCTTATAGCCGCTAAATAAGCGAGAGATTTTGTTCGCGAGCAAGGCGCAGGCCTGTTTTGAAAACGGAGTGTGCATGTGCACATGAGTATTTCAAAACTGGACTGCAACGCCGCTCCCGGACAAAAGATCCGCTTATTTTAGGATTAAGCGAGAGATTTTTTCTGCTTGCAAGGCGGAGGGATGTTTTGAACGCGGAGCGTACACGTAGTACGTGAGCATTCAAAATATCCCGACAACGCCGCTAGCGGGAAAAAGATCCGCTTAATTCGTAGCGATGTGCTCTACAAAACGCATCATATTGCAGGTATAACCGTATTCATTGTCATACCAGGAAACCACTTTCACGAAAGTGCCGTCCAATGCAATACCGGCTTCTGCATCAAAGATGGATGAAAAACCAACGCCGCGGAAATCAGTCGAAACCACTTTCTCATCGGTGTAGCCCAGAGTGCGGCTCATGTCACCCGATTCGGAAGCCGCTTTCATGGCAGCACAGATATCGTCGTAGGAAGCTTCTTTATCCAGCTCAACAGTCAGATCAACTACTGACACGTCTGAAGTCGGTACACGGAAAGCCATACCGGTGAGTTTGCCGTTCAGCTCAGGCAAGACGACGCCTACTGCTTTAGCCGCACCGGTTGAGGAGGGGATTATGTTTTCCAGAATACCACGACCACCGCGCCAGTCCTTAGTAGATGGACCGTCAACGGTTTTCTGCGTAGCAGTAGCAGCATGTACCGTAGTCATCAGGCCACGTTTGATGCCCCATTTGTCATTCAGAACTTTGGCCACAGGTGCCAGACAGTTGGTGGTACAGGAAGCGGCTGAAACAATGGCCTGACCTGCATATTCGTTGTGGTTAACACCGTAGACAAACATGGGTGTGCCATCTTTGGAAGGTGCAGACTGAACGACTTTCTTGGCGCCTGCATCGATGTGCTTCTGGCAGCTCTCTTCGGTCAGGAAGAAACCGGTACAGTCGATTACGATATCCGCACCCACATCACCCCATTTCAGGTCAGCAGGATCACGTTCCGCAGTCAGGCGAATTTTCTTGCCATCAACGATCATTGCACCTGCTTCCGAGGAAACAGTGCCATCGAAACGGCCGTGTACTGAATCGTACTTCAGCATGTAGGCCAGGTAATCCGCATCCAGCAAGTCGTTGATGCCGACAATTTCAATGTCTTTAAATTCGTTTTGTACTGCACGGAAAACCATGCGTCCGATACGGCCAAAACCGTTGATACCGACTTTAATAGTCATATGTATTTCTCCAGATATTTTTTAAAAATTAAAATTAAAACGTAAATATTTACAGTATTGATTCAACTGTCTTCACCACATTTTCCACGGTGAAGCCGAATTCTTCGAACAGCTGCCCGGCAGGTGCCGACTCACCGAAGTGATCGATACCGACGACGGCATCTGCATATTTGTACCAGCCGTCGGTCACTGCGGCTTCGACCGCGACAGTAGGTGTGCCTTTGCTTAGTACCGAAGCACGGTAGGCGGCATCCTGAGTATCAAACAGATTAGTCGAGGGCATGGAAACCACGCGAATCTTCTTGTCCGACATGGCTTCCGCCGCGCCCATGGCCAGCGCCACTTCGGAACCAGTCGCAATGATGACTGCATCCGGAGCACCGTCACAATCTTTCAGGATGTAACCGCCTTTGGCGATGTCATTGATCTGCGCTTCGGTGCGCGTCTGATGCGGCAGACCCTGGCGTGAGAATATCAGTGTCGAAGGACCGTCCTTACGCTCGATGGCTTGCGCCCAGCAAACTGCTGACTCAACCGCATCACAGGGACGCCATACCGTCATGTTAGGAATCATGCGCAGGGTGGGAATCTGCTCGACGGGCTGATGGGTCGGACCATCTTCACCCAGACCGATAGAGTCATGGGTATACACGAAGATGCTTTGAATTTTCATCAATGCAGCCATACGCAGGGCGTTACGCGCGTACTCGGAGAACATCAGGAAAGTAGCACCGAAGGGAAGCAGACCGCCATGCAGGGTAATACCGTTCACGATGGCCGACATGCCGAATTCACGCACACCGTAATTCACGTAGTTAGCTTCTTCGTTGCTGCACATGGGTTTGTAACCGGACCATTCTGTCAGGTTGGAACCGCCCAGATCGGCAGAACCGCCGAACAGCTCGGGGACGACAGGCGCGTAGGCTTCGATAGCGGCCAATGAAGCCTGACGTGTCGCCGGACTTTTCGCTTCGGCGTCAACAGCAGCAATAAAGGCAGCCGATTTAGCGGCCCAGTCTGCGGGCAGATCACCGGCCATGCGGCGTTCGTACTCGGCAGCCAGCTCAGGATGCTCGGCTTTGTAAGCGGCGAATTTTTCATTCCACTCGGCTTCGGTTTTAGCACCTTTCTCTTTCGCACTCCAGCCTGCATAAATATCAGCCGGTACTTCAAAGGCATCGTGATCCCAGCCCAGAGCGGCCTTGGTCAGGTTGATTTCTTCCTGGCCCAACGGTGCACCGTGACAGGCGTGGCTGCCACACTTGTTGGGCGAGCCGAAACCAATGGTGGTTTTGCAGCAGATCATGGTGGGTTTGTCGGTCATGGCCCTGGCCATTTCGATGGCCTTGGCAAGCGACTCAGGATCATGGCCATCTACGTTAGCAAGAACGTGCCAGCCATAGGCTTCGAAGCGTTTGGGCGTGTCATCGGTAAACCAGCCTTCAACGTGACCGTCGATGGAAATACCGTTGTCATCCCAGAAAGCGATCAGTTTGCCCAGGCCCAAAGTGCCGGCCAATGAACAGGCTTCGTGAGAGATGCCTTCCATCAAACAGCCATCACCTAAAAATACATAGGTGTTGTGGTCGACAATGTCGTGACCTTTCTGGTTGAAATGAGCCGCCAGTGTCTTTTCGGCGATGGCCATACCAATGCCGTTGCTAATGCCCTGACCTAATGGACCGGTGGTGGTTTCAACGCCCGGGGTGTAACCGTACTCGGGATGACCGGGAGTTTTGGAATGCAACTGACGGAAGTTTTTCAGATCTTCGATGGAGAGATCGTAACCGGTCAGATGCAACAGCGAATAAATCAGCATGGAACCATGGCCGTTCGACAGCACGAAGCGATCGCGGTTGCTCCATTCGGGGTTGGCCGGGTTGTGGCGCATATTGTCGTTCCACAATATTTCAGCGATATCCGCCATTCCCATGGGGGCGCCGGGATGGCCGGAATTGGCTTTTTGAACAGCATCCATACTTAAGCCACGCATGGCGTTTGCGAGTTCTTTACGTGAAGGCATACTGCTCTCCGATTAGGTTTAATGATTACTGGGCCGTAGCAAGCAGCCCCGTAGGCGCTGTGCTACATCAAACATTCTTTTATAAATATCAATGAGTTAAACAGCCTTAACTGCTGTTGCTCAAGCTTACTCTTGATCAAAGAAAATCGCGTATTTTCTCCTAAAACCGAGCAATGGGCAAGCTAGCGGTTTTTCGGCCGCGTGACTTATTCCTGCTTCCATTTAATAGAGCATCCTATGCTGGGAATCTGCTGCTCGGGTCCATGACCAGTTTCAGCCACCTGCTTCATGGCCTCAAACAGATCGCGCCGCACATCTTCCGCCGCCGCCTCTTTCCCGCTCGTATCCAGACGGCCGCGATACTGCAGCTTAAGGTCTTTGTTATAGCCGAAAAAGTCCGGCGTACAGACCGCGCCAAAAGCCCTGGCCACCTCCTGCGTCTCATCCAGCAGATAGGGGAACGGGAATTCAAACTCTTCCGCCACCGCCTTCATATTCTCAAAGGAGTCCTCTTCGTACTCGCTCGGGTCATTGGACATAATGGCCACGCTATTAACTCCCAGCACCATGAGTTCACGGGCATCCCTGACCAGGCGCTCGCGGATGGCCTTCACGTAGGGGCAGTGATTGCAGAGAAACATCACCAGCAGCCCCTTTTCGCCTCGGCACCGCTCAGGCGTCCAGATCCCGCCATCAACACCCGGTAGGGCGAAATCAACAATATCTTTTCCAAACTCACAAACCGGCGTTTCCAGACTCACCATGACAGCACCCCTTTAAAAAATTCAGTCAAAAAACAAAACCGTGGCAGACACTGACGCCTTGCCGATACGCAGCCATGCATCCAGTATAACGTCTAATAGCACGCATCAAGCCGCACGAATAATCTGACATTCGGGCTAAGAGGCTCACCAGCATTAAACACCGCCAATATTTTTCTATTTTACGCATTTCATGGCCGATGCAACTATTAAATGCTAAAATAGTCTATTAGCCTCATAATCCATGAATTTTAACGAGCATATCAATGGCAGAGCAAGAAACGATTAAGAAAACGACACAGCAATCACAGCTTAAACAGCTGATTGCCAGAGGCAAGGATCAGGGTTACCTGACTTATTCAGAAGTCAATGACCACCTCCCCGAAGGCATTGTAGACCCTTCACAGATCGAAGACATCATCAACACCATCAATGACATGGGCATTCGAGTGTGCGAAATCGCGCCCGAAGCCGAGTCCATGGTGCTGACCGACAACTCCATCAGCGAAGCCGACGAGGAAGTCACCGAAGAGGCTGTCGCCGCCCTCTCCTCGATCGAATCCGAGCTTGGTCGTACTACCGACCCTGTGCGCATGTATATGCGCGAAATGGGTACTGTTGAGCTATTAACCCGTGAAGGTGAAATCGAAATCGCCAAGCGCATCGAAGAGGGTCTAAAGCAGATCCTTCAAGCGCTTGCCACCAACCCTCACACGATCAAACTCACCCTTCAGCTATGGGAAAAAGTCGAAGCCGGCGACGCACGTCTGACCGATTTGATTGCCAATTTCCATAAGAGCGATGAAGAGCTGGACCGTCTGGCGGCACTCGCCCTGAAGAATGCCGCACGCGAAGCTGAACTGGCCGCTGCCGGCAAACCCAGCGAGAAGGAAGAGGTGGTTAGCACCGCTCTAGATCCGGAAAGAGTTAAAAAACTGATTACCAAGATCAAGCGCGCCTACACCCGTACCGTCAATGCTGTCGAAAAAGGCGATGCGGCTCAAATCCAGAAAGCACGCAGCGCTTTGGCCGAGGCTTTCCTGGGCTTTAAATACCATACTGCATTTGTCATTCGCCTTACCAAGGACCTGCACACCACCATTGATCGCATCCGCAAACTGGAACGTCATGTTCTGGAGCTGGCGGTGAATCGTGCGCACATGCCACGCAAGCTGATGATCACGACCTTTCCGGAGAACGAAACCAATACCAAGTGGATTGATAAATACTGCAAAGGTCACGAGTATTCAGAAAAGCTCAAGGAGCTGGCGCCTGAAATCAAAATCACTCAGCAAAAACTGGCTTTGCTGGAGAGAGAATATGGCCTCAGCATTTCTGGCATCAAGGAGATCACCCGTAAAATCTCCATCGGTGAAGCCAAAGCCCGTCGCGCCAAAAGGGAGATGGTGGAAGCCAACCTGCGTCTGGTTATTTCGATTGCCAAGAAATACACCAACCGTGGCCTGCAATTCCTCGATCTGATTCAAGAAGGCAACATCGGCCTGATGAAAGCGGTCGACAAATTCGAATACCGTCGCGGTTATAAATTCTCGACTTATGCCACCTGGTGGATTCGTCAGGCGATCACCCGCTCGATAGCGGATCAGGCACGCACCATTCGTATTCCGGTGCACATGATTGAGACCATCAACAAACTGAACCGTATTTTCCGTCAGATGCTTCAGGAAATGGGTCGTGAACCGACGCCGGAAGAGCTGTCCATTAAAATGGAGATGCCGGAAGACAAGGTGCGCAAGGTACTGAAAATCGCCAAGGAACCGATTTCCATGGAAACCCAGATTGGTGATGATGAAGATTCACACCTGGGCGACTTTATTG
>JAQICG010000255.1 GCA_027858635.1 Gammaproteobacteria bacterium
GAGCAGCGCAACACCACTAAAAAAGCGCAGACGGCCCGCCTGATTCAGGAAGTCAGCAACGTCATCGAACACGAGATTGAACGCCCCAAAGTTAAATACATGAACTCCAGCACCAAAGAGTTTGTGCCTGCGCGTTATATGCGTGAATGGATCAATCGCGTCGAGCGCATCGGTAACCTGAACTACCCCGATCAGGCCCGGCGCAACCAGCTCAGTGGCACGCTCATTCTGGATGTCACCATCAACGCCAAAGGTGAATTACTCAATATCGACCTACGCCAGTCATCGGGGCACAAAGTCCTCGACGATGCCGCCCGACGCATCGTCAATCTTGCCGCGCCTTTTTCGCCCTTCCCCGATAAACTAAAACAGGAAGCGGATGTCCTACATATTACGAGAAGCTGGGAATTCATCAACAACAGTCAATTTAAAACACAGTAATGCAAAACGCCAACCTCACCAGCCATTTTGTTATCGCTATGCCGAGCCTGATGGACGCGAACTTCAATCAGACGGTCACCTACATCTGCGAGCACAATGAAGACGGCGCTTTCGGTGTTGTCATCAACCGAAAGTCGGACATCACTTTTGATGATATTATTTTTCATATGGACATAGCGCCGCACACGCGCCATACCCCTCATGAAAACATCTATCATGGCGGCCCAATGCAGCAGGATCGCGGCTTCATCCTTCACCAGTCCACCGGCAAATGGGCCTCGAGCTTAAAGATTAACGAGCAGCTCACGCTCACCACTTCACGCGACGTGCTCGAAGCCATTGCCTGCAATGAAGGCCCCGAACAGGCGATAATCACCCTGGGTTATGCGGGCTGGGCATCCGGACAGCAGGAACAGGATATGGCCAACAACGCCTGGCTGAGCTGCCCGGCGGATGAGCAAATTATTTTCGAGGTGCCCGCAGAGCAGCGCTGGCAGGCTGCCGCCGACCTGCTGGGTATTGACCTGCAACTGCTGAGTCACGAAGCTGGACACGCCTGAGTCGTGAGTCAGGGCAACATCACCACCATTATGGCCATCGACTATGGCCGGAAGCGCATCGGCATCGCCTCGGGCCAGACCATCACCGGCTCGGCTTCGCCCATCACCACACTCAACCAGATTAACGGCGTGCCCGACTGGGCGGCGCTGGCACAGCTGATCGGGCAATGGCAGCCGCAGGCGCTCATCGTCGGTATGCCCTACTATCTCGATGGCAAGGAAAACGACATGACCAAAATCGTCGACCTGTTTTGCCTTGAGCTGGAACAGCGCTTTGCCCTGCCCGTTTACAAAATCAACGAAGCCCTGAGCTCCTATGAGGCCGAAACCCTGCTGAAAAAAAACACCAAAATAGGCAAGCACAACAAGCATGAGATTGATAAAATGGCGGCCGCAATCATCGCGCAAAGCTGGCTTGATCAACAATAAATAATAGCAGTCACTTCACTTATGGAAGAAATTGCCCCTCCGGAAACGCTTCTGGAAAAACTCGCTGAACAACTGAAAAATCTGATCAGCCAACGTGCCATTGATCAACCCCTGATGGTTGGCATTCACACCGGTGGCGTCTGGGTCGCCAAGGCTCTGCATCAGAAACTCGCTCTGGAAGAACCGCTCTACACACTCGACATCAGCTTTTATCGAGACGACTTTTCCCGCATCGGCATGAACCCTCAGGTCAGGCCTTCGCAATTACCCGCTCAAATTGATGATCGCCATATCATTCTGGTCGACGACGTTCTGCACACCGGGCGCACCATTCGAGCGGCGATGAATGAGATTTTTGATTACGGCCGCCCCGCCAGCATCACTCTGGTCTGCCTGATCGAACGCAGTGGCCGGGAGCTCCCCATTCAGGCCGATGTGGCCGGTCTGCACCTGCACCTCGAAGAAAACCAGCACATCAAACTCACCGGTCCTGCACCTCTGGAGTTTGTGCTCGCGTGATAACCTCTACAGGCATAAAACATGGTCAATAAAGCAAGCCGGCCCACCGATCCCCTGATCGGGCACGATGCCTGGAATATCCAGCTCGACGAAAATGGCCGGCTCAAACATTTTCTCACCGTTGAAGGGCTGAGCACCGAGCTGCTCGTCAGCATCCTCGACACCGCCGAAAGTTTCGCCAACATCAATGCCCAGAGCGTTAAAAAGGTGCCTTTGTTACGCGGCAAAACCATCGCCAACCTGTTCTTCGAAGCCAGCACCCGAACCCGCAACACCTTCGAGCTGGCGGCTAAACGCCTCTCTGCCGACGTGCTCAATGTCAACATCAACGCCTCGGCGACCAGCAAGGGCGAAACCCTGATGGACACCCTGCAAAATTTGCAGGCCATGCAGTGCGACATGTTTGTGGTCAGACATAACGCCTCCGGCGCTGCCCACTATATCGCCAACCGGGTCGCGCCGGGCATCAGCGTTATCAACGCCGGCGACGGCAGCCATGCCCATCCCACGCAGGCGATGCTGGACATGTTTACCATCCGCCGTAACAAGGGCGCTGATTTCGGCCGACTGCGCGTGGCGATCATTGGCGATGTGCTGCACTCGCGCGTGGCCCGCTCCCAGATCCATGCGCTCAACATCCTGAACACCGGCAATGTTCGCGTTATCGCCCCCAAAACCCTGGTGCCCGCCGGCATCGAAGACATGGGAGTCGAACTGTTTCATGACATGGAAGCCGGTCTTCGCGATGCCGATGTGGTGATCGCGCTACGCTTGCAGAAAGAGCGCATGCAGGGTGCGCTCCTGCCCAGTGAACAGGAATATTATCGCATGTACGGCCTCACCCGGGAACGGCTGCGCCTGGCTAAACCCGAGGCCATTGTGTTGCATCCCGGCCCGATCAATCGCGGCGTGGAGATCGAATCCTGTGTCGCCGATGGTCCGCAATCGGTCATTCTCGAGCAGGTGACCAACGGCATCTCCATTCGCATGGCGGTGATGTCGATGGCACTGGGACGCGATCCCGGCACTGTCCAGAGTGAAAAACCATGAACCGACTACTGATCAAAAACGGCCACCTTCTCGACCCTACCAGCGGGCTCAATGCGCGCGGTGATCTCTACATCGAGAACGGCTGCATCGCTGCCGTCAATACCGCGCCGGAAAATTTCAGCGTGGATCAGACCATTGACGCCGAAGGGCTCACCGTCATCCCCGGCCTAATTGATCTGTGTGCGCGCCTGCGTGAGCCGGGTTATGAATACAAGGCCACCATCGAGAGCGAAACCATCGCCGCGGCCATGTCCGGCATCACCACGCTGTGCTGCCCGCCCGACACCGATCCGGTTATCGACGAAGCCGCGGTAGTTGAGCTAGTCAATCACAAAACCGCCCACGCCAGCCACAGCAATGTGCTCATGCTGGGCGCGCTTACCACCGGCCTAAAGGGTGAACTGCTCAGCGAAATGCAGGCACTGAAAGTCGCCGGCTGCGTCGGGCTGAGCAACGGCAGACACCCAATCGCCAGCACGCTGGTGCTGAAGCGCGCTTTTGCCTACGCGGCCAACTGCGATTTGACCGTTTTTATTGAACCCGATGACCACTGGCTGAGCGCCGGCGGCTGCGCCCACGAAGGCACCATTGCCAGCCGCCTTGGTCTGAAGGGCATTCCGGTTTCCGCTGAAACCGTGGCCCTCGCCCGGGCGCTGGAAATAGTCGCCGAAACCGGCGTTAGAGCCCACTTCGGGCGACTCTCCTGTGCCGCCAGTGTCAACATGATTCGTCGCGCCAAGGATAACGGCCTGAATATCACTGCTGATGTCAGCGCGCACCAGCTGCATCTTACTGAATTCGACATCAGCGGCTTCAACAGTGCCTGCCACGTGCTGCCGCCACTGCGTAGCCGGCGTGATCAGGAAGCACTGCAACGCGGCATTGCCGATGGCACGCT
>JAQICG010000196.1 GCA_027858635.1 Gammaproteobacteria bacterium
GTCCTTTATATTCCTGGTCGAAAACCATGTCAACCGACATGCCTTCATTCTCTTCGGTGATTTTGATCTGCTTCAAGTCCGGCATGCGTGTAGCCAGATAGGAACATAAAGCGCTGGTCATTTCTTCGTTATCGGCCTTGATGGCTGAAATCATATTGGCGGTCACGAATTGTATTTTCTGATGCAATTCAGGCGAGCTTACTGCTTCACCATCGATATCGATACCCTCCTCCATTTTCCTGTCCATTTCATCAAGATAGGTGAGCTGATAATCACTCAGCGGTTTATCTCTATCAAATTCGATTTGTGCAATGCCATTGATCAGAACCGCCATCATGTTACTCATTATTACTAACCTCTTATTTTTCTGGTGAAGTGACGCACATCATGACCCACGGCTAAAACCGCAGGAATTGTGATTAGGGTAACTACTGTCGAGAACATCAGTCCCCAGGACAGCGCCAACGCCATGGGTGAAACAAAATGATCCATGCCGCCCCAGCCATAGGCAGTGGGAAGCAGACCGACAACGGTAGTGACCGCCGTTAATAAAACTGCACGCAGGCGCCGACGCCCTGCCATCATAATGGCCTCAACCAGCTCCATGCCGTCACGACGAGCGCGTTGCACAAATACAAGCAAAATCAGAGAGCTGTTAACCACTACCCCCGTGAGCGCTACCATACCAAAACTTGAGAAGAAAGACAGCGGCATCGGTTTCCAGAATAGATCGTGAAAGTAAAAACTGATGATAATACCGATAGCCCCGAAGGGAATAGCCAGCATGACAATCACCGGATAGATCATATTGTTAAACTGTATGGCCAGAATAAAAAATATGGCGATCATCGCAAAAGCAAACGCCACAATAAGACTGATGAATGATTCCTTATTTTTCTCCTCTTCACCGCCGTAATTGATAGTTAAATCCGAACTCTCAACAGCACCCAGCCATTCAGACTGATTGTCCCTCACCCTGTTATTCAATTCGGTACTGGTAAGCTTGCTCGAATCGATATCCGCCACAACATTAACTATGCGCTGACCATCCTTGTGACGAAGGGTGGTAAAGCCTTCATGGTGTTCGAAACTGGCAATTTTATGCAGCGGAATCAGTCCCTCTTTTTTATTCGGGATTAAAATATTACGCAATTGCTCCAGTTCATTATTTTCGGGATAGCGAATAGTGACATCGATCTCCTCGGTGCCGCGCCTGATGGTTGAAACCACCAGCCCGCCCACCGCAGCGCGCACGTGCGTGGAGGCAGTGGCCAGATCAACGCCGGCATAAGTTGCCAGTTCGCGATCAAGCACGACGTGAAGCTCTTCATCGCCTTTATCAAGACCGCTATCGATGGTGGTAACGCCTTCGATTGTTTTGAGAAACTCAATCAAATTTCTCGCAGCAATTTCACCGGTTTGTTCATCGACGCCGGAAATTTCAGCTTCCAGGGCTCGACCTACCGGCGGACCGGGACGAATTTCCGTCAAAGATATTTCAAGTTCCGGATAACTTTTCTGGAGAAAATCAGAAGCGGCCTTCATATCAACCAGGGCATCATGGTGCTGCCGACTCGCAGAAGGGGTATAAATGGCGCGAATCTGGCCATAGCGACTGCCCCGCTGGGTTAAGGGGTCGGTCTGGTCAAATGAGACCTCACCGACATCCGACAGTGTTGTTTCCAGATGCTCGGGATTGATGACACTGCGTAAGTCACTATCGACTTCACGTAAATGCTCGCGCATATCGGTAAGATTGGTGCCTGGTGGCGCGGTTACGCGGACGATAAATTCTTCTACCCCGACCGGCGGAAAAAGCTGGAAAGAGAGGCTGGTTTTCGCCAGCACAATAGCGCCAATCAGTACCGCAAATGAAAGTCCTACGGTGAGCCAGCGGAATCGTAATGCCTGATGCAATAATTTTGCGTAGCCGTTTTCGATGGCCAGCAGCCAGCTGCGCTCCTTCGGATGTTTATCTGGATTGGTCACATGGGCAACGTGACTGGGCAGGATCAGAAACGATTCCAGCCATGAGAGCGCCAGCAGCGTTATCACCACAATGGGAATGGCAATAATAAATTTGCCGATCATGCCTGACATGAACATCATCGGTAAAAAGGCCGCGATGGTGGTCAGAACCGTCGCTGTTACCGGCCCGATTAACTCTACTGCGCCTTTCACCGCTGCTTCCACCGGCTTGAGTCCGCGCTCCATATGATGGGTAATGTTTTCACCGACAATGATTGCATCGTCGACCAGCATACCCAGAACCATGATAAAGCCCATCATGGAGATCATA
>JAQICG010000126.1 GCA_027858635.1 Gammaproteobacteria bacterium
CCAATAGAACCTCAAGATCGCGCCGCACCGGCTCACCGTTCATGCACACCGAATTGGAATTTTTCAGTAGCCCGTCAGGCGAATCGGCGTAACTCAAAGCGCCGGGGGTACAGATACCCAGCGTCGCTTCCAGCATGGAATCGAGCTTGATTTCGGCTCTGATCTGTTCGATCAATGTCTTGATGGCGACCAGGGTTCCCTGATAATCCCCCGCCGGTGTGGGCACACGTTGCCGCACCAGCTCCATGCCCTCCTCATCCAGGGCTACACCTTCGATTTTGCTGCCACCGAGGTCGATACCGATGCGGATCACGACGACGCCTCCTCTATCCGGGAAGACTGCCAGTAGACTTCGGCCTCACCCTGCTCGCGGGTAATGAAGCGCGACATCACAAACAGCAGGTCGGACAAGCGGTTGATATAAGCCAGCAGATTTTCGTTGAGAGTGGTTTCCCGGCTGGTCGTGACCAGTGTTCTTTCCGCCCGCCGGCACACCGAACGCGCCAGATGACAGATGCTCGCCGCCTCGCCGCCACCGGGCAGAATAAACTCCTTCAGCGGCGGCAGTTCGGCATTGAGCTGATCGAGCTTCTGCTCCAGCCAGTCGATACGCTGGGCATTGAGCAGCGGCATCGCGCAACTGAGCTCACCACCAAGATCGAACAGATCATTCTGGATGGCCTTAACATCAGCGATAATTTCACTGCTTAACTTGCAGGCCAGCAGCCCCATCAGACTGTTCAGCTCATCAACATCGCCCTGCGCCTGCATGATGGCGCTGTCCTTGGCGACACGCTCGCCGGTCGCTGTTCCAGTCTCACCTTTATCGCCGGTGCGGGTATAAATTTTTGTTAATCGATTAGCCATATTTCATTAAACTCAAGTTGCTGTTTTTTTATTTTACATTGACGATGCTCGCTCGGGCCATTATAGTCGCGGCTCGCTACTGGTTCCTGTATTTTTTTACGGGATAATTGGGAAGTCAGTGCATGGTCGCAAATGCAACCATAAATCTGACGCTGCCCCCGCAACGGTAATTGAGTGTAAGCGTATCGTTAACCACTGTGTTCGCATTGAACATGGGAAGGTGATACGCCCGCCAGCAATGGCACTCATCAGCCCGGAGACCTGCCCGTAGACGATCGACCAACCATCTAACATGCGCGGGGTGCGCACAGGAGTCAATAATGACAACTATCCCCAAAATTCTTCTATCGTCCGTAATTTCTGCCGCTGTTTCATTCTCAGCTTTCGCTGAAACCCAGCTTAATCCGATTGTCACCGCTTCGCGCGTGGCCCAGTCCACCGACCAGACCCTGGCCGCAGTGACGGTAATCAGCCGTGAAGATATCGAGCACAGCCAGAGCCAGAGCGTCGCCGATTTACTGCGCGAGCGTGTTCCTGGTATGGATTTTTTAACCACCGGCGGCACTGGCCACCAGACCAGCGCCTTTCTGCGCGGCACCAGTTCTGATCAGCTGTTATTTATTATCGACGGCAACATCATCGGCTCCGCCACCACCGGTGCCGCCGCGATCGAGCTGATCCCGCTGGCGCAGATCGAGCACATTGAAATCATTCGCGGCCCGCGCTCTTCCCTCTACGGTTCCGATGCCATCGGCGGCGTGGTGCAGGTGTTCACCAAAACCGGCGGCGACCAGTACAGCGCGGCGGTAACGGTCGGCTCACATAATACGCAGGCGCTGAACTTAGGCAGCAACATCAGCGGCGAGCGCACCCAGCTGAATATTTCCGCCAGTCACTACATGACCGACGGTTTTGACGTGACTGACGATAATGAACCTGATGATGACGGCTACAACAATAATGCGCTGAACCTGAATATCAAGCACAGCATCGGTAAAACCTCAAACATTCATGCCAGCGTATTACACTCGGATGCTGAAACCGAATTTGATAACGCCAGTATGGATAATGTTTCTGATGCCATCCAGCAAAGTTACTCGCTGGGTTTCGACACCGGCCTGAACAACATCTGGAGCACCAGTATCGACGCAGGCCAGAGTAAGGATCGACTGGAAACCGAACGCTACTACGAAGACTTCTTTGCCCCCGGTACCTTTGTTCACGATGCCTCGCTGTTTGAAACCAAACGCGATCAGGCGCGCTGGCAGAATGAAGTCGCACTGGGTGCGACCGGCCAGCTCGCTTTTGGTGTCGATTACATTAATGATAAGGTTGAAAGCAGCAATGATTTTGCCGAACACGAACGCGACAATACCGGCGTCTATACGCTGGTGCAGGACAAGTTCGGCAAGCATCAGTTGCAGCTTTCCGGTCGCGCCGATGACAATGAAGCCTTCGGCACACACCGTACCGGCAACATCGCCTGGTCTTACGATGTCAACGCCGAAGAGCAGATGATCCTGTCGCACGGCACCGCGTTCATCGCACCGACCTTCAACGACCTGTATTACGTTGATCCTTTCTTTAATGGCAATCCGGATCTCAATCCTGAAACGTCACGCAGCACCGAGCTGGGTTTCACCGGCAACCATGGCTGGGGGCAATGGGAGACTCGCGCCTATCACACCGAGATCAAAAATCTAATTATCAACGTCAGCACCGATCCGCTAGACTGGATGGCACCGTGGACCACGATCAATGCCAGCAGGGCCGAAATCAACGGCATGGAATTTGAAGTCAGCGGCAAAACAGCAGGCTGGGATAATATGATCAATCTGTCATTTGTCGATGCCAAAGATGCAGAAACTGGCAACACCTTGCAGGGGCGCGCGGCACGCACACTGAAAATGAATATCGCAAAAAATTTCAACAGCTACCGTGTTGGTGCGCACGTGCTGGCGCAAAGCGCGCGCTTTGCCGATGCCGCCAACACCGTTGAACTCGCTGGCTACGCGATTCTGAATCTGATGGTGGAAAGGTCAATCGACAAAAACTGGGCGCTCAAAGCCCGGGTAGACAATGTGCTCGATAAGGAATATTCCACCTCGACCAATTTCTACGGCAACCTCACCAACAACACACCAATCTCGCTGTTCGTGACGCTGAGTTACAAAAACTAAAACCAACAGTGACGCTGGAAGGTTACGGGGTCGGCATCATGCCGGCCCTTTGCTATTGAACTATCCGAAATCGACCCTCTCTAACGATTTGTTCAGCTTTCGCCCGATCCAGTACAATACGCGTTAAAAATAAGCAGCTTATAAAAATATTTGTGGATAATATGAATAATCAGGAAGCCATTCAAACACTCAAACAACACGTCAGCTCACACATCATCGGCCAGGAAATGCTGGTCGACCGCCTGTTAATCGCGCTGCTGGCCGATGGCCATCTGCTGGTCGAAGGCGCGCCGGGGCTGGCCAAGACCAAGGCGATTAAGGTGCTGAGCGACGGCATCGAAAGCGATTTTCACCGCATCCAGTTCACCCCCGATTTATTGCCCGCCGACCTCACCGGCACCGAAGTCTACCGGCCGCAGGATGGATCCTTCGTGTTCCAGCAGGGGCCGCTGTTCCACAATCTGGTGCTCGCCGACGAGATCAACCGCGCCCCGGCGAAAGTGCAGTCGGCGCTGCTCGAAGCCATGGCCGAGCGCCAGATCACGGTCGGCAGGACCACCTACAAACTGCCCGAGCTGTTCATGGTGATGGCGACGCAGAACCCGATCGCACAGGAAGGCACCTATCCGCTACCCGAAGCGCAGCTTGACCGTTTTCTGATGCACGTCAATATTGATTACCCGGACGCAGCGGCGGAAAGAAAGATTCTGGCGTTGGCGCGCGAGGAAGCCTTGAGCGGTGAGCGCAAGAGTACGGCGAGCAACATTACCATCAGCCAGAAAAGTATTTTCTCGGCGCGCAATGAGGTACTGAATTTGCACATGGCCGATAACTTACAGGATTATCTGCTGCACATAGTGCTGGCCACGCGCAACCCGGCGGCCTACGGCGATGACCTCGGCAACTGGTCGCTGTACGGCGCCAGCCCGCGCGCCACCATCGCCCTCGACCGCTGCGCCCGCGCCCACGCCTGGCTGGCCGGTCGTGATTACGTCGGCCCGGAAGACATTCAGGCGATCGCCTATGACGTGCTGCGCCACCGCATCATACTCAGTTACGAAGCGGAAGCCGAAGGCATTACCCCGGATAAATTTATCAGAGAATTAATCAGTCGCATTGCGGTGCCGTAAAACATAGTTGGCAGTAGGCAGTTATCAGTTGGCAGTTAAGAGCTTTTAACTGACTACTGGTAACTGGTAACTGCCAACTATTTTTTTAAGCGCCTTCGGCGGTAAATACATTTATTCACTTTAACAACGACCAGACTTTCTAAACTCGCCACCATTGTCACATAAAGATCAACAAGCCGAAGGCCTTACCTGGATCAGTCCGCAGTCGCTGATTCAGTTGCGTCATTGCGCCGCCAAACTGCCGCTCAACCGCAGCAAGATTCATGCGCGTCAGGGCGGTGCTTATCTGTCTTCGTTCAAAGGGCGCGGCATGGAGTTTGATGAGTCGCGCATGTATCTGCCGGGTGATGATATTCGCAGCATGGACTGGAAGGTCACCGCGCGTACCAATCAGCCGCACACCAAAGTTTTTCGCGAAGAGCGCGAGCGCCCGGTGCTGCTCTGGCTTGATCTTAATCCGTCGATGTTTTTTGCCACGCGTGGCGCGTTCAAATCTGTGGTCGCCACGCAGGCGGCCAGTCTGCTGGCGTGGAGTACAGTCGGCAGTAATGACCGGCTTGGGGCGCTGGTGTTTGCGGGCGATCAGCATATCGAAATCCGACCCAAACGAGGCAAGTCTGCGGCGCTGGATTTTATTCGCCGCAGCTGTGACCACCCTGCCTGGCATAACGCCCCCGAGCCGCAGCAGCCGCGCAATATGCATCTGGCCGCTTCGCGTTTGCGCAAGGTGGTCAAGCCGGGCAGCCTGATATTTCTGATCAGCGATTTTCGTGAACTGGATGATCAGGCGCGATCCCACATTATCAATCTGGCACGGCACAACAATCTTGTTCTGCTGCATGTGTTCGACCCTTTTGAGGCCGCCTTGCCAACATCGGGTCAGTACAAAGTCAGCAATGGCATTAACGAAGTGGCGCTCAATACCGCCAGCAAAAAGTTGCGTACCGCCTATCAATCACGTTTTGCCGAGCACCAGCAGCAACTGATTAAACTGTGTCGGCAGCACCGCATCCACTGGATACCGGTATCGACCGACGAGGACGTGCTGGAGAGCCTGCAAAATGGACTGGGCATTCACGCCGGCCATAGCAATCACCAGAGCAACCAGTTCAGGGGCGGGAAATAACATGGCCAGCCCGACATCAAGCTCACTGGAACTGCGCGACATTCATCTGCCCGAACCAATTTCATGGTGGCCGCCCGCGCCGGGCTGGTGGCTATTGCTCGGGCTGGTTGTGCTGGTGATCGCGACGGTTTTTCTGTTGCGGCTCTACCGCAAAAAACAGGTTCTGAAAAAACAGGTGATGGCTGAATTTAAAGCCATCTGCGCAAACTACCAAACTGAAAAAAACACGCTGGCACTGGTGCGAGCTCTGTCGATTTTACTGCGCCGAGCCTGCATCAGTTTTTATCCGCGCAGCGAAGCCGCCGGCCTCACCGGCGCGGCCTGGCTGGAATTTCTCGACCGCACCGGCCCTGAAAAAAAATTCAGCACCGAACCCGGCTGCCTGCTCGCCACCGCGCCTTATCTGGCTGAAACCACCACGCTGGATATCGATGCCGAGCAGCTCATGCAACTGTGCGCGCACTGGCTGAAGGCGCAGCCGCATAAAAACCATGCTTCGATTAATTATAGTCGGGCGGGTGCAAAATCATGATGCATTTCGACTGGCCCTGGCTGTTTGCCCTGTTGCCTCTGCCCTGGCTGCTGCGGCTGTTATTGCCGCGCGCCGCCGGCCGCAACATGGCCGCGCTACGCGTACCCTACTTGCAGGACTTTCAGCTGAGCTCGACCTCAACCGGCATCAGCACCCACTCGCGGCGCTGGCCGTTGTTCATCTACACTTTATTATGGCTCTGCCTGCTCACCGCTGCGGCGCGGCCACAGTGGATTGGCGATGCCATTGAATTACCCGTCAGCGGCCGCGACCTGATGCTGGCCATCGACCTCTCCGGCAGCATGGGCCAGCCCTTCAACAACAACTTTCGCAGCGTCAGCAAACTCGACGCCACCAAAGCGGTGGCCGGTGACTTTATCGACCAGCGCGTCGGCGACC
>JAQICG010000057.1 GCA_027858635.1 Gammaproteobacteria bacterium
TTCCGCAAACTGCTGGACCAAGGTCTGGCCGGTGACAACGTCGGCCTGCTACTGCGTGGTCTCAAGCGTGAAGACGTTGAGCGTGGCCAGGTCTGTTGTAAGCCTAACAGCGTAAAACCGCACACCAAATTCGAGTGTGAAGTTTATGTGCTGAGCAAAGATGAAGGCGGTCGTCACACGCCTTTCTTCAACAACTACCGCCCGCAGTTCTATTTCCGCACCACCGACGTCACCGGTGCCTGTGATCTGCCCGAAGGCGTAGAAATGGTCATGCCGGGTGATAACGTGAAAATGACCGTAACACTGATCAACCCGATTGCGAGGGAAGAAGGCTTACGCTTTGCGATTCGTGAGGGTGGCCGCACCGTTGGTGCCGGCGTAGTATCTAAAATTATTGAGTAATATTAGATAGTTTTAGAGTAAAGAGTGAAGTGCGGCAGGTCTGATTTTTCAGACCTGCTGTTCACAAGTTAGGCCAGTGGCTCAATTGGTAGAGCAGCGGTCTCCAAAACCGCAGGTTGGGGGTTCGAGTCCCTCCTGGCCTGCCAACAAATAAACGGATAGAGAACAGATGGTCGCAAAGACCGAAGTCGAAGTTGCAAACAAAATGGACACGGTAAAGTTATTGCTGGCAATTGTATTGTTGCTGGCAGGCATTGCCGGGTTCTATTATTTCGAAGCTGAAGGCCTGATTTATCGGGTTCTCGGCTTGCTTGCATTTGTAGTCGTAGCGTTGGGTCTGGTTTATACCACGCATCTGGGGCAGTCCATTGTTGGCTTTGGTCGTGCAGCACGCGGCGAAGTACGTAAAGTGGTCTGGCCTACGCGTCAGGAAACAATTCAGACGACAATGATGGTTATCGTTGCAGTCATAATTCTAGGCATATTTCTCTGGTTCATCGACATGATGCTGGTCAGTGCTGTGCAGTATCTAACTGGTCAAGGGGGATAGGCAATGTCGAAACGTTGGTATGTCGTACACGCCTATTCAGGCTTCGAAGCGAAAGTTAAGGCTTCCTTGCAGGAGCACATCAGACTGGCCGGAATGGAAGACAAATTCGGTGAAATTCTGATCCCTACCGAAGAAGTTGTTGAAATTCGAGATGGCGCCAAGCGCCGTTCTGAGCGCAAATTTTTCCCCGGCTATGTACTTGTTGAAATGGAAATGACCGACGAGACCTGGCATCTGGTTAAAGACGTGCCCAAGGTTATGGGCTTCATTGGTGGAACCAAAGATAAGCCGGCACCGATCAGTGAAAAGGAAGCCATGAAAATTATCGGCGCAATTCAGGAAGGTGTCGAGAAACCCAAGCCCAAAGTGCTGTACCAGCCCGGTGAAGTGGTTCGTGTCACCGAAGGCCCCTTTAATGATTTTAACGGCGTAGTCGAAGAAGTTGATTATGCACGTAACCGTTTGAAAGTAGCGGTATTGATATTTGGTCGTTCAACACCTGTCGAACTTGAGTTTGGACAGGTAGAGAAAGGCTGATTTTATAACTTGTCGGGGAGCCTTGACGTAAGCGCAGGGCGATTGCACCCGGGAGAGAAATTATGGCTAAGAAAGTAACCGCGTATATTAAGTTGCAGGTTCCTGCAGGTAATGCGAATCCAAGTCCTCCAGTAGGTCCCGCGTTAGGTCAACGTGGCGTCAATATCATGGAGTTTTGCAAGGCATTTAATGCAAAAACGCAGAATCTTGAGAAAGATCTGCCGACTCCAGTCGTTATTACTGTCTACGCAGATAAAAGCTTCACCTTTATCACAAAGACTCCGCCGGCCTCTATTTTATTGAAGAAGGCGCTTGACCTTAAAAGTGGTAGCGCAGAACCGCACATGAAGAAAGTCGGCACAGTAACCCGTGCTCAGCTTGAAGAAATTGCGAGCACTAAAATGGAAGATTTAACCGCAGCAGATATGGATGCTGCAGTGCGCACAGTTGCAGGTACGGCCCGCAGTATGGGTATCGATGTTGAGGGCGTGAAGTAATGGCTAAATTGACGAAACGTATGAAAGCAATCCAGGCTCGGATTGACCACAATAAGCAATATCCAATTGAAGAAGCATTGTCGCTTTTAAAAGAGGTCTCTACCGTTAAATTTGTCGAGTCAATCGACCTTGCGGTAAATCTTGGTGTTGATCCCAAGAAAAGTGATCAGGTTGTTCGTGGCGCCACAGTTCTGCCAAACGGCACCGGCAAAGAAGTTCGCGTAGCAGTATTTACTGATGGTGATAACGCCAAAGCAGCTCTTGCTGCGGGTGCTGATCTGGTAGGCATGGATGATCTTGCTGCTGAAGTAAAAAAAGGCGTCATGGATTTTGATGTAGTGATCGCTTCACCAGATGCCATGCGGGTAGTCGGTCAGTTGGGTCAGATTCTGGGTCCTCGTGGCCTGATGCCTAATCCTAAAGTTGGAACGGTTACCGCTGATGTAGCTACGGCAGTTAAAAATGCCAAGTCAGGTCAGGTTCGTTACCGTGTTGATAAGGCCGGTATTGTGCATTGTTCAGTAGGTACAGCGAAGTTTGATGTGCCTGCATTGAAAGAGAATATCGAAAGCCTGATCGCTGCTCTGATTAAATCCAAGCCGTCCGCCGCCAAAGGCGTTTATGTCTGTCAGGTTTGTGTTTCGACTACCATGGGTCCAGGCCTTATCGTTGATCAATCAACGTTAAGCTAGATTGATTAGTCTGCTCTTGCAGCAGGCAATAGAGTTTGAGGTAAAGGCGACCTGGTCGTTGTTATCTCGAAAATTTGACAGCCGAGTGATCGGTGTCGTCAAAGACCGTAGGTGAGATTGCAAAGTCTCTTAATCTCCTACGCAGATGGTGCAGCTTTGGATGTTTTGCAAAGCACACCGTAGGTGGGTCACGATGTATGTGGCCTTTGTACTTGGCTGAATTGTTTTTTGCATACCTAGCAGTATCAGGAATCAGTTCATGCTTAATTAGGAGAGCTAAAGTGGCACTAAATCTTGAAGATAAGAAAAGTATTGTCGCTGAGGTGTCTGCGATTGCTGCCAATGCGCATTCAGCAATAGCTGCTGAATACCGTGGTTTAAGCGTAGGTGAAATGACGGAGTTACGTGTAAAGGCGCGTAATGAAGGTGTTTATATACGTGTGGTCAAAAATTCTTTGACCAGGCGCGCAGTTGAAGGTACAGAGTTCGAGTGCATGCAGGATTCTCTGGTGGGGCCGTTAGTAATGGCGTTTTCACAGGAAGATCCAGGTGCGGCAGCTCGACTCGTTAAGGATTTTTCGAAAGATCATAGTATGCTGATCGCTCGAGTCATTGCTATAGGTGGCGAAGTTCTGCCAATAGAGCAACTCGAGAGATTATCTAAATTACCGAATCGTGATCAGGCTATTGCTCTGCTCATGTCGGTGATGCTAGCACCGATCGAAAAATTCGTACGTACAATCAGAGAGCCACACGCGAAACTTGTTCGCACTGTGGCGGCTGTTCGCGATCAGAAAGAAAGCTGATCAACAAAGCAAGCGTAGTAACCAACGCTACTTAAGTAATTTAATTTAATCCGGAGAAAAGTAATGGCTGTTTCTAAAGATGATATTCTGGAAACTATTTCCAATATGTCCGTTATGGAAGTTGTTGATTTGATTTCTGCAATGGAAGAAAAATTTGGCGTATCTGCTGCTGCCGCAGTAGCAGTCGCAGCAGCACCTGAAGCGGGCGCTGCTGTGGCTGAAGAGAAGGACGAGTTTGATGTTGTTCTCGCAAGCATGGGTGATAATAAAGTGTCTGTAATTAAAGCAGTTCGTGCTATTACCGGCCAGGGCCTGAAAGAAGCTAAGGAAACCGTTGAGAGTGCACCTGCAACAATTAAAGAAGGTGTAAGCAAAGGCGAGGCTGAAGAGGTCCAAAAGACACTTGAAGAAGCTGGCGCTACTGTCGAACTTAAGTAGACAGACCGCTGGTCACTGGCTTCAGCGACAGAGCAGGCTGGTAGCAATTATTTAAAAAAATAATTGGCTACCGGCCTTTTCCTGTTTCCAGTTTAAAAAAGCTGATTTTTTTTCGCAATACTTTGACACGCTATAGAGGGCTACTGATGGCATATTCATTTACCGATAAAAAACGATTCCGCAAGGATTTCGGTAAACGTGCACCTATTTTGGATGTACCATATTTGTTATCGATGCAGATCGATTCCTTCAGGAGTTTTCTGCAGTCAGATGTTACGGCAGTGAACCGCAAATCTGTCGGTTTGGAAGGTGCCTTTTCATCGGTGTTTCCAATTGTTAGTTATTCAACTCATGTACGGCTTGAATACGTGAGTTATCGGTTGGGTAAACCGGCTTTTGATGTAAAGGAATGTCAGTTACGTGGCATGACCTACGCTGCACCTTTGCGCGTGGTTCTACGTCTGGTTATTTACGACAAGGAAAGCAAAAAAAGAATTACTCCCAAGGAAGTAAAAGAACAGGAAGTTTATATGGGCGAAATGCCCTTGATGACCGAGAACGGTACTTTTGTGATCAATGGTACTGAGCGTGTCATCGTCTCCCAGCTACATCGTTCTCCTGGTGTGCTGTTTGATCACGACAAGGGCAAAACGCATTCCTCAGGCAAGATCCTGTATTCTGCACGCGTGATACCTTATCGTGGCTCATGGCTTGATTTCGAATTTGACCCTAAAGATAATATTTTCGTTCGCATCGACCGCCGTCGTAAATTGCCCACCACGGTACTGTTTCGTGCACTGGGTTATAGCAATGAAGAAATGCTGGATACTTTCTTTGATCATGTGCAATACCGCTTTACCAAAGATGGCGTTAAATTTGAACTGATTCCAGAGCGTCTTCGTGGCGAAACAGTTAACTTTGATATTATGGCAGGCAAGAAGGTGATTGTTGAGGCCGGGCGTCGCGTTACCATGCGCCACATTAAGCAGCTTGAGGCTGCCAAGATCACTGAGCTCGATGCCCCTGTTGACTATCTATTAGGCAAGACCCTTGCACATGACATTGTTGATACCGAAACCGGTGAAATCATTGCGCCTGCGAACTCCGAATTTACCGAGGAGCTAATCGAGGCTCTGCAGGCTGCGGGTATAAAGTCATTTAAGGTTATTTATACCAATGATCTTGAAGCCGGACCGTTTATCTCTAATACCTTGAGAGTCGATACCACCACGACTAAGTTGGAAGCGCAAATCGAGATTTATCGTATGATGCGCCCCGGTGAGCCGCCGACAAAGGATGCATCTGAGAATTTATTTAACAATTTATTCTTCTCGCCGGACCGTTACGATCTTTCCAGCGTCGGTCGTATGAAGTTTAATCGACGCCTTGGACGTAAAAGTGAAAAAGGTCCGGGTGTTATCTATGACTATAGCCACTTTAAAGACAAGAAAGACGATTTTTCCAAACAGCTGGTTGAAGAGCAGGGTGAAATTTCCGATCTTCTAGCAGTTATGAAAGAACTGATTTCGATTCGAAACGGCGAAGGTATCGTTGATGATATTGATCACCTGGGTAATCGTCGGATTCGTAGCGTAGGTGAGATGGCGGAAAATGTTTTCCGTGTGGGTCTGGTACGTGTAGAGCGCGCAGTCAAAGAACGTCTGACTACGGTTGAACAGGAAGGCTGGATGCCTCAGGACTTGATCAACGCCAAACCGGTTTCCGCAGCAGTCAAAGAGTTCTTTGGCTCCAGTCAGCTGTCACAGATTATGGATCAGAATAATCCGCTTTCTGAAGTGACGCATAAGCGCCGCGTTTCTGCTTTAGGGCCGGGTGGTCTGACGCGTGAGCGCGCAGGCTTCGAGGTTCGTGACGTACATCCCACTCATTATGGTCGAGTCTGTCCGATTGAGACCCCAGAGGGGCCGAACATCGGTTTGATCAACTCTCTGGCTTGTTATGCGCGTACTAATGAATATGGTTTTCTGGAAACGCCGTATCGCAAAGTTGTGAACAAGAAAGCCACCGGTGAGATTGATTATCTTTCGGCGATTGAAGAGGGTAATTATGTCATCGCACAGGCTAATGCCAGTATTGATGCAAATAGCAAATTTACCGATGAATTGATTTCATGCCGTAGTGGTAATGACTTTTCTCTGTACACGCCTGATGCTGTGCAATATATGGACGTGTCTCCCAAGCAGATCGTATCCGTGGCGGCTTCGCTGATCCCGTTTCTCGAGCATGATGATGCTAATCGCGCCTTGATGGGTTCGAACATGCAGCGCCAGGCAGTTCCGACTTTGCGGGCACAGAAGCCACTGGTTGGGACAGGTATGGAGAGCACCGTTGCGCTCGATTCCGGTTCTTCGGTAGTTGCAAAACGCGGCGGTGTGGTTCACTCTGTTGATGCTGCCCGTATCGTAATTCGTGTCAATGATGATGAAGTCGCAGGTGGTAATACCGGTGTTGATATTTATAATTTGACAAAGTACACGCGTTCTAATCAGAACACCTGCATGAATCAGCGCCCCTTAGTCGTCATCGGAGATGCGATAAATCGGGGTGACTGCATTGCCGATGGGCCATCCACCGACATGGGTGAGTTGGCCCTGGGTCAGAATATGCTGGTGGCATTTATGCCCTGGAATGGTTACAACTTCGAGGACTCGATCCTCATTTCAGAACGCGTAGTCGAAGAAGACCGTTATACCACCATTCATATTGAAGAAAAGAGCTGTGTGGCTCGTGATACCAAACTGGGTTCAGAAGAAATTACCGCGGATATTCCCAATGTGAGCGAAAGTCTGCTTTCAAAACTGGACGAATCCGGTGTGGTTTATGTCGGTGCTGAAGTGAAGCCCAATGATATTCTGGTAGGCAAAGTTACGCCTAAGGGAGAGACTCAGCTAACCGCAGAAGAAAAACTGCTGCGCGCCATCTTTGGTGAAAAGGCTTCTGATGTTAAGGATTCTTCCCTGCGCGTACCTTCCGGAGTGGAAGGTACCGTAATTGGTGTGCAGGTCTTTACCCGTGAAGGCATCGAGAAAGATAAGCGTGCACTCGAAATCGAACAAGTTGGTATCGAAGAGGCTAGAAAAAATATCGATGCTCAGTGGGGCATTATCGAAAGCGATCTGTTCGCGCGTATCGAATCACTGATCTCTGACAAAGAGGCGGCAGGTGGCCCTGAGGGTCTGAAAGCCGGCGCCAAGATAACTAAAGCCTATCTGGACGGCCTGGATAAATCACAGTGGTCGAAGATTCGCCTTAAGGATGAAGAAGAAAATAAAAAACTTGAGTCCCTGTTCAAACAGCGTAAAGAGCAGCGCAAGATGCTGGACGAAATGCTTGAAGAAAAGAAAACCAAGCTGACCGCAGGTGATGATCTTGCACCGGGTGTGCTTAAGATGGTCAAGGTTTATCTGGCCGTTAAGCGTCGCATGCAACCGGGTGACAAGATGGCCGGGCGCCACGGTAACAACGGCGTGGTTTCGATGATCGTTCCTGTCGAGGACATGCCTCACACAGAAGACGGTACGCCTGTTGATATCGTACTCAATCCGCTGGGCGTGCCTTCGCGTATGAATGTCGGTCAGATTCTGGAAACGCATCTGGGTCTTGCCGCCCGAGGTCTGGGGCTTGAAATCAGTCGCATGATGGATGAGCAGGTCAAGATCGCGGAAATCCGGAAATTTCTTGATCAAATCTACAATGACACCAGCAAGAAGGTTGATCTCAAGACGCTTAGTGATAAAGAAATTATCACCCTGGCCGGCAATCTTCGTGACGGCGTGCCCATGGCAACGCCGGTATTTGACGGTGCTGATGAGGGTGAAATCATCCGCATGCTGGAGCTGGCTAAAATGCCGGTGAGCGGTCAGGTCACACTGATTGACGGACGCACTGGTGAGAAATTCGACCGTCAGGTAACCATTGGTTACAAATACATGCTCAAGCTTAACCATCTGGTTGATGACAAGATGCATGCACGTTCAACCGGCCCATACAGTCTGGTAACGCAGCAACCGCTTGGTGGTAAGGCTCAGTTTGGTGGTCAACGCTTTGGTGAGATGGAAGTGTGGGCGCTGGAAGCATACGGCGCATCCTATACCTTACAGGAGATGTTGACCGTGAAATCGGATGACGTTGCAGGTCGTAACAAGATGTACAAGAACATCGTAGATGGTGATCATCGTATGGAACCTGGTATGCCTGAGTCATTCAATGTGTTGCTGAAGGAAATTCGAGCATTGGCAATTAACATTGAACTGGAGCAGGATAAATCGTAAAAATCAGTTTTTTACTGAAACAGGTTTTCCACATTAATAAGATTAGACGTTAGGAGTAAGGGCATTGAAAGATCTACTCAAGCTCATAAAGCAGCAGGGTCAAGACGAAGATTTTGACGTTATTAAAATCAGTCTTGCATCACCTCAGCAAATCCAGTCATGGTCATTTGGTGAAGTTAAAAAGCCAGAGACTATCAATTACCGCACCTTTAAGCCGGAGCGCGACGGGTTGTTCTGTGCCAAAATATTTGGCCCGGTAAAAGATTACGAGTGCCTGTGTGGCAAATACAAACGACTCAAGCATCGTGGCGTGGTTTGTGAAAAATGCGGTGTTGAAGTTACGCAATCAAAAGTACGTCGTGACCGCATGGGTCATATCGACCTGGCGAGTCCGGTCGCACATATCTGGTTCTTGAAATCATTGCCTTCGCGCATTGGCTTGTTGCTGGATATGACTTTGCGTGAAATTGAACGCATTCTTTACTTCGAAGCCTTTGTGGTCGTTGACGCAGGCCTGACGACCATGGAAAAGGGTCAGTTGCTGACTGACGATACCTATCTGGAAGCGATCGAAGAACATGGTGATGAGTTTGATGCGCGCATGGGTGCGGAAGCGATTCTCGAGTTGCTGAATCAGATCAATCTTGATCAGGAAAGAATTCAGATCCGTGAAGATATGGGTGCGACTAAATCAGAGACCAAGCTAAAACGTTTGGCCAAGCGTCTGAAACTGGTTGAGTCATTCCTGGCTTCCGGTAATCGTCCGGAATGGATGATTATGACCGTGCTACCGGTATTGCCGCCTGATTTGCGTCCTCTGGGTCCTCTGGACGGCGGGCGTTTTGCGACTTCCGATCTGAATGATCTTTATCGTCGCGTGATCAACCGCAATAATCGTCTGCGCCGCCTGCTGGAGCTGTACGCGCCGGACATCATTGTGCGTAATGAAAAGCGTATGTTGCAAGAATCTGTCGATGCGCTGCTGGATAACGGCCGTCGTGGCCGTGCCATTACCGGTACCAATAAGCGACCGTTGAAATCACTGGCCGATATGATTAAAGGTAAGGGCGGCCGTTTCCGTCAGAACCTGCTGGGCAAACGTGTGGATTATTCCGGCCGTTCGGTGATTGTGGTCGGGCCAACCCTCAAGCTGCATCAGTGTGGTCTGCCCAAGAAAATGTCGCTGGAACTTTTCAAGCCTTTCGTCTTTAACAAATTGCTGCGTCGTGGTTTAGCTACTACCATCAAAGCGGCTAAGAAGCTGGTTGAAAAAGAAGGTGCTGACGTCTGGGATCTTCTTGAAGAAGTGATTCGCGAGCATCCGGTTATGCTTAACCGCGCGCCTACTTTGCATAGATTGGGCATTCAGGCCTTTGAGCCGATACTGATTGAAGGTAAGGCGATTCAGTTACATCCGCTAGTGTGTACCGCGTTCAACGCTGACTTTGACGGCGATCAGATGGCTGTTCATGTGCCCTTGTCAATCGAAGCACAGCTTGAAACCCGTGCCCTGATGATGTCGACCAATAACATTTTGTCGCCTGCATCCGGTGAGCCCATTATTGTTCCCTCACAGGATATTATTCTGGGACTGTATTACATGACCCGGGAATCGATTAATGTCACCGGTGAAGGCATGGTTTTCGCTGATGTTGATGAAGTTCATCGTGCATATGACAATGGCGAGGCGCATCTGCAGGCTCGAGTTAAGGCGCGTGTTAAAGAATTCATCTTTGACAGCGAAGGCAATCCGCAAGAGCGCAGGATTATTGTGGAAACCACAGTAGGCCGCGCTCTGCTTTCAGAGATATTGCCGCCGGGTCTGCCATTCTCTGTGGTTAATCAGGTGCTCTCCAAGAAGACAATTTCAGGTCTGATTAATAGCTGCTACCGTCAGGTGGGTCTGAAAGAAACTGTCATCTTTGCTGATCAGCTTATGTACACCGGCTTCCGTTATTCGACCACAGCCGGGGTTTCGATCTGTATCAATGACATGGTGATACCGGAAGAGAAGTCATCCATTCTTGAAGCCGGCGAAAAGGAAGTAAAAGAGATTCAAGACCAATATACCTCGGGTCTTGTGACCAACGGTGAAAGATACAACAAAGTTGTCGACATCTGGTCTCATGCCAATGAAGCGGTCGCCAAGGCGATGATGGATAAGTTGGGTACCGAAGATGTGGTTGATGCTGAAGGCAATACAGTTAAACAGGTTTCGTTTAACAATATTTTCATTATGGCCGATTCCGGTGCACGTGGCTCAGCCGCACAGATACGCCAGCTCGCGGGTATGCGAGGCCTAATGGCTAAACCTGACGGATCTATTATTGAAACCCCCATTACGGCGAATTTCCGTGAAGGCCTGAACGTGCTGCAGTACTTTATTTCTACCCATGGTGCGCGTAAAGGTTTGGCTGATACCGCCTTGAAAACGGCTAACTCGGGTTATCTCACACGCCGCCTGGTTGACGTCGCCCAGGATATGGTAGTGCTAAACAAGGATTGTGGCACCGAAAACGGTCGGAAGATGCTGGCCATCATTGAAGGGGGTGACGTGGTCATGCCGCTGAGCGAGCTGGCACTGGGGCGCGTCGTGGCTGAAGAGGTCGTCTCGCTTGAGACCGGCGAAGTCGTTATTCCTGCAGGAACCCTGCTGGATGAGCACTGGGTTGAGCGATTTGATGAGCTGGGTGTTGATGAGGTTAAAGTTAGAACCGTTAGCACCTGTGAAAACCGCCATGGCGTCTGTTCAATGTGTTACGGCCGAGACTTGGCACGCGGGCATCTAGTCAACAAGGGCGAAGCCGTAGGCGTTATTGCCGCGCAGTCCATTGGTGAGCCGGGCACGCAGTTAACCATGCGTACTTTCCATATTGGTGGTGCAGCCAGTCGCTCTGCGGCGGCGAGTAATATCAGCGTTAAGAATAAAGGTAAAATCCGTCTACATCACATCAGTGTGGTGAAAAATACCTCGAGTAATCTGGTCGCGGTATCACGTTCCGGCGAACTGGGTGTGGTCGACGAAAACAACCGTGAACGTGAGCGCTATAAAGTCCCCTATGGCGCGGTAATTTCGGTCGCCGAAGATGGTGAAGTTGAGTCCGGCCAGATTGTTGCGACCTGGGATCCACATACCCATCCAATTATTACCGAAGTGGAAGGCAAGGTAAGCCTTACCGATTTCGCTGATGGTGTCAGTGTGCAGACAGAAGTCGATGACATCACCGGCCTGTCGTCTGTCGTGGTTATGGATCCTAAGCAGCGTCCATCTGCCGGTAAAGATATGCGTCCGCTGATTACACTGGTGGATGATGAAGGTAAAGATTTGTGCATTCCCGGCAGTGAGCAGGCGGCACGTTACTTCCTGCCCGCAGGTGCCATCGTTAACATCAAAGATGGTGATGATGTATCGATTGGTTATGTTATCTCACGTATTCCACAGGAATCCAGTAAGACCCGTGATATTACCGGTGGTCTGCCGCGAGTTGCCGATCTGTTCGAGGCGCGTAAGCCCAAAGAGCCAGCTATCATGGCAGAGGCATCCGGTATTGTCAGTTTTGGCAAGGAGACCAAGGGTAAGCAGCGCTTTGTGATTACTCAGGATAATGGTGAAGTCATGGAGACGCTGATTCCTAAATGGCGTCATATCAATGTGTTCGAAGGCGAGCGCGTTGAGGTGGGTGAAATCATTGCTGACGGTGAACTCAATCCGCATGATATTTTACGCTGGCGTGGGGCAGATGCCCTGGCAGCCTACCTGGTAATTGAGATCCAGGACGTGTACCGCCTGCAGGGTGTGAAGATCAACGATAAGCACATTGAGGTCATTATTCGTCAAATGTTGCGTAAATGTGAAGTGCTTAATGGTCATGATTCGCGCTATCTCAAGGGTGAGATCATCGAGCGCTCCAGTATTGCAGAAGAGTCCGAAGCGCTGTTAGCGGAAGGCAAACGACCGTCAGAAGTCCAGCCGATCCTGCTGGGTATTACCAAGGGGTCACTGGTTACTGAGTCGTTTATTTCTGCGGCATCCTTCCAGGAGACAACACGCGTACTGACCGAAGCGGCGGTTCGCGGCAGCAGCGATGCATTGCGCGGTCTGAAAGAGAACGTCATCGTGGGCCGCCTGATACCGGCGGGTACCGGCATGGCTTCTCACATTGAGCGTCGTCTTCGCCGTGCCGAAGCACTGGAAGGAGCTTTCATTTCCAAGGAGGAGCCTGTAGTCGAAGAAGTTGCTGAGGCTGAAGAGTCATCCGTTGAAGTCGTCGAACAGACTTTGCCGGACAGTGAAGAGAGTGGCTCAGCTAAAGAATAGCCGATGGTGTTCCTCTACTGCTGAAAAGCAAGTAGGGCATGCATTAGGTAGAACAAAGGCAGGTTTTATGGCGACATCACTTGACACACTAGAGTGATGGGCATAGAATTTCGCCTCCGTCGGCAGGCCATTAGGCCTGTCGTTTATTTTGAGCTTGTAGGAAACACCCTGAAACGCCCGTCTGTTATGGGTTTTTAAAGAAGGCATTAGATGACAACGATCAATCAATTGGTGAGAAACCCGCGTCAAAGCAAGGCAGCAAAAAGCAATGTGCCTGCGCTTGAAGCATGTCCACAACGGCGAGGTGTATGCACCCGTGTGTATACCACGACACCTAAAAAACCTAACTCGGCAATGCGTAAAGTTGCCCGTGTACGTTTAACCAACGGCTTTGAAGTAACCGGCTACATCGGCGGTGAAGGTCATAATCTGCAGGAGCATTCTGTAGTGCTGATTCGTGGCGGTCGTGTAAAAGATTTGCCAGGTGTCCGTTATCACGTTGTACGCGGTAGCTTGGATACCCAGGGCGTTGCTAGTCGTCAGAAAGGTCGTTCCAAGTACGGCGTTAAGAAGCCAAAGAGTAAATAAGCCATGCCAAGAAGAAGAGAAGTCCCCAAACGCATCGTCCTTCCGGATCCCAAGTTCGGAAGCATACAGATTGCAAAATTCGTCAATATGATTATGAAGAGCGGTAAAAAATCAACTGCCGAATCAATCATATATAAAGCGTTAGATCGCATTACTGAAAAATCAACGGAAGGCGAAGCAGTTGATGTGATGGGTAAGGCGCTGGAAAACGTGAAGCCCATGGTTGAGGTTAAATCACGCCGTGTCGGTGGCGCTACTTACCAGGTGCCTGTTGAAGTGCGTCCTGATCGTCGTAATGCATTGGCAATGCGCTGGATTATTGAGGCTTCACGTAAGCGTGGAGAAAAATCCATGCAGCTGAAGTTGGCCGGTGAGTTGATGGATGCTTCTGAAAATCGTGGTTCTGCGGTGAAAAAACGAGAAGATACCCATCGTATGGCCGAAGCTAATAAGGCATTTGCTCACTTCCGTTGGTAGCAGGTATTTCGGATGGGTTTAAATAGTGGCACGTGTAACACCTATTAGTCGTTACCGGAATATCGGCATCATGGCACACATTGATGCCGGTAAAACCACGACCACCGAGCGCATACTTTTCTATACCGGCGTTTCGCACAAGATGGGCGAAGTGCACGATGGCGCAGCCACCATGGACTGGATGGCGCAAGAGCAGGAAAGATGGATTACGATTACTTCCGCTGCCACCACCTGTTTTTGGCGTGGTATGGAAAAACAGCACAAGCTGCACCGTATTAATATTATTGATACACCGGGGCATGTGGATTTTACCATCGAGGTAGAGCGCTCACTGCGTGTCCTAGATGGTGCCTGCGCTGTCTTTTGTGCTGTTGGCGGGGTTGAGCCGCAGTCAGAAACAGTGTGGCGACAAGCTAATAAGTACGCTGTGCCCCGAATGGTTTTTGTTAACAAGATGGACCGAATCGGCGCTAAGTTTTTGCGGGTGGTGAAGCAGATTGAAGAAAGGCTGGGGGCTAGCCCGGTTGCTATGCAGGTGGCCATTGGCTCAGAGGAGAATTTCGAGGGTGTGGTTGATCTCGTAAAAATGAAGGCTATTCATTGGAGTGAGGGCAACATGGGCTCGGAGTTTTTCGAGACTGAAATACCCGATGATCTGCAGGAACTCTGTCAGCAGAAACGAGAGCAGTTACTGGAGGCGGCAGCGGAAGCGGACGAAGAGCTCATGGATAAATATCTGGACCAGGGCGAGCTCTCTCAGGAAGATATAAAGAAAGGCATCAGAATACGTACGCTGGGAAATGAAATAGTCCCTGCATTCTGCGGCTCGGCCTTTAAGAATAAAGGCGTGCAAACAATGCTGGATGGCATTATCGATTACATGCCATCACCGATTGATGTGCCTGCAATCGAAGGCGTGCTGGATGACGGCAGCACTGCGATCCGGCCGCCCAAAGATGATGCCCCGTTTGCAGCTCTGGGTTTTAAGATTGCGACCGATTCCTTTGTCGGTAACCTGACATTTTTCCGGGTTTATTCAGGAGTGCTGAAATCGGGTGACGCAGTCTATAACCCAGTTAAAGGTAAGAAAGAGCGAGTTGGTCGAATTGTACAGATGCACGCCAATAGCCGCGAAGAAGTTTCCGAGGTCTACGCCGGCGATATCGCCGCAGCCATCGGCCTCAAGGATATTACAACAGGGGATACCTTGTGTGCTCTCAACGATGTTATTACGCTTGAGCGAATGGATTTCCCTGATCCGGTTATATCAGTTGCGGTTGAGCCCAAAACAAAAGCCGACCAGGATAAGATGGCGGTTGCGCTTAGTAAGCTGGCATACGAGGATCCATCGTTTCGTGTTCGAACAGATGAGGAGTCCGGCCAAACCATTATTTCCGGCATGGGCGAGCTGCATCTGGAGATAATTATAGACCGCATGAAACGTGAGTTTAGTGTGGATGCAAATGTCGGTAATCCACAGGTGGCTTACCGGGAGTGCTTGCGCAAAACGGTTGAGCAGGAATCCAAGTTCGTGCGTCAGTCCGGAGGAAAGGGCCAATACGGTCATGTTTATTTGCGTATTGAGCCGAGAAAGCCGGGCGAAGGTTACGAGTTTGTGAGTGAAATTGCAGGCGGTGCAATTCCTAAAGAGTTTATTCCCGCGGTAGATAAGGGGGTGCAGGAGCAGATGAAGAATGGTGTTATCGCCGGTTATCCTCTTGAAGATGTCAGAGTTACATTGTTCGATGGCTCCTATCATGATGTCGACTCCAGTGAAATGGCATTTAAGATTGCCGGCTCAATGGGCTTTAGAGAAGGCGCGATGAAAGCTAGTCCGGCGCTGCTCGAGCCTATGATGAAGGTAGAGGTTGTGACGCCCGAGGAGTATATGGGTGATGTCATGGGTGATATAAACCGTCGGCGGGGCATTTTAGGCGGTATGGACGATACGCCGGCGGGAAAGATTATACGGGCCAATGTGCCGCTGTCTGAGATGTTTGGTTACTCAACAGCTCTGCGCTCTGCAACACAGGGTCGCGCCACATACTCGATGGAATTTGATAAATACGCGGAGGCGCCAGATAGTGTGGCTGATGCAATCATTAATGCAAGAAGAGGTTAGTACCGGACTTCCGGGGCTAGATTTAAAGCACAAGGGTAATTAGCGATGTCTAAGGCAAAATTTGAACGAAATAAGCCCCACGTCAATGTGGGCACAATTGGTCACGTTGACCATGGTAAAACGACACTGACTGCAGCAATGACAAAAGTGATGTCAGATCTGCAGGGTGGCGAAATTAAGGCTTTTGATCAGATTGACAATGCCCCGGAAGAAAAAGCACGTGGTATTACCATCTCTACCTCACACGTAGAATACGAAAGTGTAAACCGCCACTACGCCCACGTAGACTGCCCGGGTCATGCTGACTATGTCAAAAACATGATCACCGGTGCCGCCCAGATGGATGGCGCTATCCTGGTCTGTTCAGCCGCAGATGGCCCCATGCCGCAGACCCGTGAGCACATCCTGTTGTCACGTCAGGTGGGTGTACCGTACATTCTGGTCTATATGAACAAGGCCGACATGGTCGACGACGAAGAACTGCTGGAACTGGTCGAAATGGAAATCCGCGAACTGCTGGACGCCTACGACTT
>JAQICG010000247.1 GCA_027858635.1 Gammaproteobacteria bacterium
CAACCTTACACGCCAGCGCCTGAGCCACCCATTCACAGCTTTGCAAAGCATTCTGTATGCCCTGCTCGCCGGTGCCGGCGTTGGCATTGCCTGAATTGATCAGCAGAACCCGGGGAGAAGTTTCAGCCAGATGTTTTTTGGCCACCAGCACCGGAGCCGCCGCAAAGGAATTTTGCGTGAAGGTAGCGGCGCAGGTTGAATTAGGGGCGAGCTTCATCAGCACCAGATCTTCCTGCTCTCTGGATTTGATACCACAAGCGACCGAGGCGAGCTCGATGCCTGCAACTGGAAGAATATTAACGGGTTCTGAGAGACCTACTGCCATATCACGCCTTCACACAATAGAATTAACTGCAATAAATTAGAGATGATTATATCTGTTTTATATTAGAAGCCGTAATGGGACAAACATAAGGTTCTCTATTCGCAAAAATACACATTAAAAGGTGAAACAGACAAAGGCCGTTGGGTAACCTGCGTCATCCCAACGATTTAATTATGATCTTAATATTTAATTTGCGTCCTTTGCGTTTTTCGCGGACTGTCTTTTTTATTAGAACCGTGGGTTGGGGTGAAATAAACGATCAGCTCAGCTTGCCATGGCACTGCTTGAATTTCTTGCCCGAACCACACCAGCAAGGATCATTTCGCCCTAGCTTTTTCTCACCACGAACATAAGGCTGTACCGGTGCCGTAACGGATTCCGCATCAGCCTCCTGCTCCTGATGGATGCTGTCTATCTGCTCATGCTGGTAATTAACGTTATCGGTCTTAACCTGTCCTGCTTCTTCAATATTTTCAACTTCTTCACGGGCCTGAATCTGTACTTTGGAGAGAATCGAGATCGCCTCGTTTTTGATTTTATCCAGCATCTCCGAGAACATCTCAAATGATTCGCGCTTGTATTCCTGCTTTGGATTTTTCTGCGCGTAGCCCCGCAGGCCGATACTCTGACGCAAATAATCCATCGCCGCCAGATGCTCTTTCCAGATTCTGTCGAGCACTGTTAACAATACATATTTCTCATACTTACGCATGCCCTCTTCGCCGGCCAGCTGCTCCTTGGCCTGATAATCTGTCACCAGGGTTTCCAGAATACGTCGGCGCAGCCCTTCCTCATTCAGGTCATCATCCTTGTCCAGCCATTGCTGGACGGGCATATCACTGCCGAACTCGTCATACAGTGCCTTTTCCAGGCCCTCGATATCCCACTGCTCATCCATACTGCCGGGCGCAATGTAACCGGAAATAACATTCTCTACCACGTCTTCGCGAATACTCTTCACGACTTCAGACAGATCATTTTTCGACATCATTTCATTGCGTTGCGCATAAACGACCTTTCGCTGGTCGTTAGCGACATCGTCATAATCCAGCACCTGCTTACGAATGTCGAAGTTATGGCCTTCAACTTTACGCTGGGCATTTTCAATCGCCCGATTTACCCATGGATGCTCAATCGCTTCACCGCGTTCCATGCCCAGTTTCTTCATCAGGGAGCCGACGCGTTCCGAAGCGAAGATTCGCATTAGATCGTCTTCCAGCGACAGGTAGAAACGGGTTGAACCCGGATCACCCTGACGACCCGACCGGCCTCGCAGCTGATTATCGATGCGCCGGGATTCATGCCGCTCACTGCCTAGCACGTGCAGGCCACCTGCATCCAGCACTAACTGGTGTCGCTCTTTCCAGTTGGCGTGTATTTCGTCAATTTCAGCGGGTGTAGCCTCCGGCTTTTTCGCCAGATCCGCATCCATACTCCCGCCCAGCACGATATCGGTACCTCGACCGGCCATGTTGGTAGCGATGGTTACCGCCCCCGGCTGTCCGGCCTGCTCGATAATATGGGCTTCATTTTCATGTTGCTTGGCATTCAATACATTGTGGGGTATTTTTCCCTGTTGTAACTGCGCGGAAATTATCTCTGAAACTTCAATGGAAGCCGTACCCACCAGCACCGGTTGCTTACGCTCAACACAGTCACACACGTCTGCGACTATGGCTTCATATTTTTCCGGCTGACTTAAATAAACAAGGTCGGTGTTATCCTTGCGAATCATCGGTTTGTTAGTGGGAATCAGTACGACTTCAAGATTATAAATCTGCATCAACTCGGAGGCTTCGGTGTCAGCCGTACCGGTCATGCCCGACAATTTTTCATACAGACGGAAATAGTTCTGGAAAGTGATCGATGCCAGTGTCTGGTTTTCACTCTGTATTTTCACCCCTTCCTTGGCTTCCACAGCCTGATGCAGGCCTTCAGACCAGCGCCGACCCGGCATGGTTCTGCCGGTAAATTCATCGACAATAACCACCTCATCATTTTTCACCAGATAGTGAACATCTTTCTTGAATAAAGCCTTGGCTCGCAAGGCCGCATTTAGGTAATGGATGAGGCTGATATTGTTGGCACTGTATAAACTTTCGTCTGCCGGCAGGATGCCTTCATCGACCAGAATCCGCTCAACTTTCTGATGACCCTGCTCGGTGATGTGAACGGAACGATTCTTCTCATCGATAGAATAATCGCCCTCTTCAACCTCATCCTTGTCTTCTTTGTGTTCGCCCTCTTCCAGCTGCTTGACGATTTCCTTGAACTTCAGGTGCAGCTCGCTGCTATCACTGACCGACCCTGAAATAATTAGCGGCGTTCTGGCTTCGTCGATAAGAATTGAATCCACTTCATCGATAACGGCAAAGTTCAATTCGCGCTGAACTTTTTCTTCCGGCGTGAAGGCCATGTTATCTCTGAGATAATCAAAGCCGAATTCATTATTAGTGCCGTAGGTGATGTCTGCTGCATACGCTTGTTTTTTTTCATCGGCACTCAGACCGCCGATGCTGACACCGGTGGTCATGCCGAGAAAGCCGTACAGCTGCCCCATCCATTCAGCGTCGCGGCTGGCCAGATAATCGTTGACCGTGACCACATGTACGCCCTTGCCAGATAGTGCGTTGAGGTAGACTGCCAGAGTTGCTACCAGTGTCTTGCCTTCACCGGTGCGCATTTCAGCAATCTTGCCCGCGTGCAGAACCATGCCACCAATCAACTGCACATCAAAATGGCGCATCTTAAACACGCGCTTACCCGCTTCACGCGCAGTCGCAAATGCTTCGGGTAGCAACTGGTCCAGCGTCTCACCCTGCTGGTATCGCTCGCGATACTCGACTGTTTTCGCCGCCAGCTGCTCATCGCTCAGCGCTGATATTTCAGTTTCAAGCCGATTAATCTTTTCGACAGTTTTGAAGTGTTGCTTGATTATGCGATCGTTACGACTACCAAATACTTTACGGAAAACTTTGTTTATCATTTTTGACAAATAACCTGTGACAAAAAACCGGACTAAAAAGCCCGGTATCTAAAAAAATCAATAGCGCAGTTTGGCCGTGAGTCTATCTACGGTCATGAACGTTAAATAAATACTTATCTCAGCTACTGGATTGGACAAAGCGACTAGGATCGATCCGCCGATTATTCAGTAACACCTCAAAATGCACATGAGGACCGGTTGAACGACCTGTCGACCCCATAAGCGATATTGGTTGGCCCTTTTCAACGGTATCGCCCACTTCTACGAGAATCTCCGCGTTATGACCATAGCGGGTAGCATAACCATTGCCATGATTAATTTCCACGAGATTGCCATAACCATATCTTGAACTCGCCCAGGTCACCACTCCACTGGATGTTGCTACAATCTCACTACCTTCTCTGCCGGCAAAATCCATGCCATTATGTTGCGCCAGCTTGCCGCTGAAAGGGTCGGTACGCTGGCCGAAATATGAGGAGGTCCAGCCTTTAACGATAGGACGTCCGGAGGGACGGGATTGCTTTTTTACCTGTTCCCGCATCAATACATCTTCCAGTATTGAGAGCTGCTGATCACGGCTGTCCAGCTGGTCGCTGAGATCAACCAGGACATTGCCAAGTTCGGCGGAAACGGCCTCTTCCAGCTCATGGGGTCCGCCTAATGCGGGTTTGTAATTGAAATTAAATTCTTCTGAATCGAGTTTGGATAATGAAACCAGGCGTTCACCCAGCGCATCCAGGCGGGTTACATGCGCCTGCATCAACCCCAAACGCGCCGCCAGCGCATCCAGTTCGGATTGCGCATTGGCGCGGGCACCTGCGATCAGGCTTTTCTGCTGGGCAAGTTCACTTTCCAGGCTGGTTAACTGACTGAGCTGGCCGGTGTTGGCACCCCACCAGTAGCCACCTACCGTCATCATTCCAAGAAAAACGGACAACAGAACACCGGAAGCTGTTAGCCCTATTTGCCAACGTACCGGTTTTCCTCGATATTTTCCTACTAATATAATATTCATATCTTCATTGTATCAATCACGGTTAGTATGAGCATAGCCTATTTGATAATATATTTACCATTATGAAACGTTTCGACCTTCAATTAAATCCCGCATTGGTATCAAAGTCACATGAACTGGAGCGACTGACTTCGCTGCTCAGCGGGGAATTACCTCGAGAAACCAGTGGACATTACCACGTCGCCGGCATTGACGAGAGCGCTCTGATCATTATCACCGACTCGCCGGTATGGACAACGCGATTACGTCAGCTGGGGCCTGCGATAATTAATATACTGGCTGAGCGAACCGGAAAAAGTGTTCAGCATGTCCGTATTATAAGCAGACGCGGTGCCATTAAAAGCCCCTATCAGGCCAATCCAACCGTCGAGCGTGTTCTCAGTGAAGAATCAGGACAGCTACTATCTCAAACTGCGGAATACATTCAGGACAACGAGCTTAAAAACGCGCTCCTGAAACTTTCCGGGCGTAGCGATAAATAGCTAAAAAGCCTGTAGCGGCTGCGTATAGGAGATGGGCGAAGCAGATTCTTCGTCTTCAAACGTCACTTCTTCCCAGGCCGATTCATCAGCAATCAGGGCTTTCAGCAGTTTATTATTCAGGGCGTGACCTGAACGATAACCGGAAAAAGCACCGATCAGACTGTGTCCCAGTAAATATAGATCGCCAATAGCATCCAGTATCTTGTGTTTGACGAACTCATCTTCGTAACGCAGACCGTCTTCATTCAGGACGCGGAATTCGTCAACTACAATCGCATTATCAATACTGCCGCCCAGCACCAGATTCTGAGATCTCAGATATTCAATATCATTCATAAACCCAAAGGTACGGGCACGGCTGACTTCTTTTACAAAGGAGGTGGTAGAGAAATCAATCTCCGCCTTGCAGGGCATACCTTTGAATACAGGATGATCAAAATTGATGGAAAACCCCACCTTAAAGCCTTCGAAAGGATCAAAACGGGCCCATTTGTCGTCTTCTTCAACCAGTACCGATTTTTTAATCCGGATAAATCGCTTGGGTGCGGCCTGTTCGGCGATGCCTGCCGACTGGATCAAAAATACAAAAGGACCTGAGCTGCCGTCCATAATCGGCACTTCACCGGTACTCACGTCCACATAGGCGTTGTCGATACCCAGACCGGCCATTGCTGACAACAGGTGCTCAACCGTGGAAACACGGACTCCGTCCTGCTCCAGGGTGGTGGACAAGGTGGTGGGCCCGACATTTCCAGCAGTTGCCTTTATTTCAACTGGTTCGTTCAAATCCACCCGCCGAAAAATGATGCCTGTATCCGGCTGTGCCGGGCGCAAGGTCAGATAAACTTTCTCACCTGAGTGCAGGCCGACTCCAGTCGCACGAATTACATTTTTGAGTGTTCTTTGCTTAATCAATGCTTTATTTCCTGAAATATCTAAATATCACTACTCTTTGCGATATGCACAGAGCCAGCCTTATATTGTCACACATATAGCTAATAATAGCAGGCATTTCTTGACCCCGCACCTTATTTGAGCAACACCTGCTCGCAGGCGTTCAGCACCCCGGTGCCTGCTTCAGCGGAATCAGTCAGCCTGACGACGCAAAAATGCCGGTATATCCAGCAAACTTTCGTCATATTCTCCGGAAGAGGTGGTTTTACTCTGCTT
>JAQICG010000365.1 GCA_027858635.1 Gammaproteobacteria bacterium
GCCCATGGAAAAAACCTACAACCCGAAAGCCATCGAACAGAGCTGGTACCAGAGCTGGGAAGACAACGGCTATTTCGCGCCTCAAGACAATGCCGACGCCAACGCCTACAGCATTATGATTCCGCCGCCCAATGTCACCGGCAACCTGCATATGGGCCACGGTTTTAACAATACCGTGATGGATACGCTGATCCGTTATCACCGCATGAAAGGTGACAACACGCTCTGGCAGCCGGGCACCGACCACGCCGGTATCGCCACGCAAATGGTGGTTGAACGCCAGCTGGAAGCGGAAGACAAATCTCGGCACGATCTGGGCCGTGAAGCCTTTATCGAACGAATCTGGGAATGGAAAAAGGAATCGGGCTGCAACATCACCCGCCAACTGCGCCGTCTGGGTTCCTCGCTGGACTGGCAGCACGAACGCTTCACCATGGACGATGGCCTGTCTGAATCGGTCAAGGAAGTTTTTGTACGGCTGTACGAAGAGGGGCTGATTTACCGCGGCAAGCGCCTGGTCAACTGGGACACCAAACTGCACACTGCGGTGTCTGATCTGGAAGTGCTCAACGAAGAAGAAAACGGCCACATGTGGTATATGCGTTATCCGCTCAGCAATGGCCAGGGGCATTTGATCGTCGCCACTACCCGCCCCGAAACCCTGCTGGGTGATTGCGCGGTGGCGGTTAATCCTGAAGATGAGCGCTACAAACACATGATCGGCGAGCTGCTGGAGCTGCCGCTCACCGGCCGCAAAATTCCGATCATCGCCGATGAAGACCACGTCGACCCAGAGTTCGGCACCGGTTGCGTAAAAATCACCCCGGCACACGATTTCAATGACTATGCCGTCTGGCAACGTCACCGCGACGAGGTCGCAATCAGCAACCAGCTGCACGGCGGTCTGATTAATATCTTTACCAGCAACGCTGCGATTCGCGAAAACGACGAGGACGAAAACGCTCTCCTCCCTGCCCAATATATCGGCCTGGACCGTTACGCGGCGCGCAAACAGATCGTCGCCGATCTGGATGCGGCGGGTCTGCTGGAGAAAGTGGCTGACCACAAACTGGTGGTGCCGCGCGGCGATCGTTCCGGCACAGTAATCGAACCCTTCCTCACCGATCAGTGGTACGTGAAAGCTGCGCCCCTGGCCAAACCGGCGATAGCGGCGGTGGAAAGCGGAAAGATTCGCTTTATTCCGGACAACTGGAAAAACACCTATTACGACTGGATGAATAATATTCAGGACTGGTGCATCAGCCGCCAGATCTGGTGGGGGCATCGGATTCCCGCCTGGTACGACGAGGAAGGTAATATTTACGTGGGCCGCGATGAAGTGGAAGTGCGGGCCAAACACAATCTCGATGCCGACTATCCACTGCGTCAGGACGAAGATGTACTCGACACCTGGTTCTCGTCGGCGCTGTGGCCATTTTCAACCCTCGGCTGGCCGCAGCAGACACCGCGACTGGAAATGTTTTATCCTACCAGCGTGCTGGTAACCGGCTTCGATATTATTTTTTTCTGGGTCGCGCGCATGATCATGATGGGGCTGAAATTCATGGACGACGTACCCTTTCATGAAGTCTATGTGCACGGTCTGGTGCGCGATTCTTTTGGCCAGAAAATGTCCAAATCAAAAGGCAATGTGCTCGACCCCATTGACCTGATTGACGGCATCGATCTGGAAGCACTGGTGGCCAAGCGCACCGCCAATATGATGCAGCCCGAACTGGCCGAGAAGATCGAAAAACAGACGCGCAAGGAGTTCCCCGAAGGCGTTCCCGCCTTCGGCACCGATGCTTTGCGCTTTACCTTTGCCGCACTCGCTTCCACCGGTCGCGACGTACGTTTCGATTTACACCGCGTCGAAGGTTATCGCAACTTCTGCAACAAATTATGGAATGCGACCCGTTATGTGCTGATGCAGACCGAGGACAAGGATACCGGTATCGACAACAACGACGTTGAATTATCGCTCCCCGACCGCTGGATTATCTCCCGCCTGCAACAGGTGGAAGAGAACGTCGGCGCGCACATCGAAAAATACCGCTTCGACCTCGCCGCCAGTGACCTCTACACCTTTGTCTGGGATGATTACTGTGACTGGTATCTGGAGCTGTCCAAACCCATTTTATTCAACGAGCAGACCTCTGAAGCCGCACAACGCGGTACGCGCCAAACCCTGGTGCGGGTGCTGGAGGCCATTTTGCGTCTCAACCATCCCATCATGCCTTTCATTACCGAAGAGCTCTGGCAGATGGTGGCCCCCCTGGCCGGTAAATCCGGTGACACCATTATGAATCAGCCCTTCCCCGTGGCTGACCCCGACAAGATCGATGTCACCAGTGAAAAAGCGCTGGAGTGGGTGAAAAACTTCATTACCGGGGTGCGCAAAATTCGCTCCGAAATGGACATTGCACCGGGCAAGCCCCTGCCGGTGCTACTGCAAAATGCCAGTAATAATGACAAAACCTGCTTCGAGAGCAATCAGAGTTTCATCAAAACGCTGGGCAAGCTGGAATCAGTCACCTGGCTGGGCACTGCCGACAACGCGCCTGAATCGGCCACTGCGCTGGTGGGTGAGATGCAGATTCTAATCCCCCTCGCCGGCCTGATCGACAAGGAAGCCGAGCTGACCCGTCTGGAAAAAGAGATCGGCAAACTGCGCGGCAACATTAAGAAAGGCGAAGCTAAGTTACAGAACCCCGGCTTTGTCGACAAGGCGCCGCCGGAGGTGGTTATAAAAGAGCGCCAACGCCTGGCGGAACTGTCCACATCGTTGCAGCAGCTAGAGCAGCAGGCTGAAAAAATCCGCTCGCTCTAGCATTCTGTGCTTTAACCGGCTGAATGCCCTCCCGCCGGATATCAAAACCAGCGGGGGGGGTACTACCCGGCTTCAGGTGTTAATGAAGCAAAAGGAGTCAAAAAAGCATTTTTTAGGCCGTTTTTAGCGCCGATTTCGGTGATTTCAGCCTATTAATATGTTTTTATCATGGTATCTAGGAGGCTGTCGGATTCAGGATGAATTGGCTGCGGAAGTGGGAGAGCGGCCTCGCTTCAATCCCCCTAAACCCGACAGCCTCCTGGACCCTCTCAAAATGCCACCATTCCCCACGGCTATCCCGGTTCAAAGACCCGCCGTTTTTCATGTCACCGGCGCATCAGAGCTTGATCGAATATAACGACAGCGTTAACCTCCGCACTCCAGCAACACAACGAGAACATCATGACCACGCCCGACAAAAGAGAACAGATCCTGCAAACACACGCCGGACTCATCCTTGCCGTCATACAGAGCATCCACAATCATACTTTACGACCCCAATTGGAGCACGTGCTGAAACAGTCTGAACAGAATGGCTGGGGCACTCTGGTAGCGGTGATTCGTAAAATCGTCGAGGGCAATCGTGACTCCAGACTGTTGGAGGGACTGGATGACGAGGATCAAATTATTGCCGATAGCATCCTGCAAGGCCTGCAGGATCCCAGCACGCTGCCTGACCCGGAACAGAAGGCCGATGCCGCCAAGGCCGCACCCATGCTGGCGCAACTCATCAATGACGCCAGACGCGGCGATCACGACGCTGTCATCATGCTGGGTGGACTAGCCGAACAGATGTCAGCCGCCGGAGGCGACCTCGCCAACCTCGGTGCCACCGTCAAGAGCATGATCGACGGCGAACGCAGCATCGATAAATTATGCAGCCATATGGGGCCACAGGGCGAATCACTGATTACCGCGATTATTACCGAACTCAACCACCTCGATACGCATTAGTTTTTAACCATAGTTGGCAGTTGGCAGTTAAAAGCTTAGGTTTTCTGGCAGAATTTGCAGGTTTTCAGATTTGCCCCCCTCTCCCTTCCCCTTTAAGGGAGAGGGCCGGGGTGAGGGGCTTTTAAAAATCAGTCCGCGAAAAACGCGAAGGACGCGAAAAGGACAAAAAAACAATAATACAACCGGCGATTTTCGCGGATTAAGTCTTTGCCTTTATCTGTGTGTATCTGTGGACTGAAAAAGAAGTTGGCATTTCCCACTACCCGGTCATACCGGCGTAGACCGGAATAGTGGTG
>JAQICG010000180.1 GCA_027858635.1 Gammaproteobacteria bacterium
CTACGTGTCGTCGATGACAAGGGTGAAGTGAACTGGATCTATGAATCCAGCGAAATTAACGATTATCTCGACCGGCGTTTTGGTTGACAGATGCACAGTGTAATGTACCCATGCAGCTGGAATAAAAATAACAACTTATAAACTAACCGCGAAGGACGCTAAAAAAGCTATCAATTAAAGCATCCATTATTTTTTGATTTTTTCGCGTCCTTGGCGTCCTTCGCGAACCAAACTTTTGCCCTTATCCTCCTTCACCAGTACAGCGCTCCACGGTATTAACCATCATTACACTTTATGCACAGGCAGGCTCTTGCTATGCTAGCGGCCTATCAGGCGAGGCAGAGAATTTAGATGAGCGATAAACTGAATCATTTTAACGAGCGCGGTGAAGCCCATATGGTGGATGTGGGCGACAAGGCCGCTACCCGGCGGCGCGCTGTGGCCGAGGGGCGTATTTACATGCAGGGCGACACGCTGCAACGTATTTTGCAGGGCGACAACAAGAAGGGCGATGTGCTGGCGGTGGCCCGGATCGCGGGCATCATGGCCGCTAAAAAAACCGCCGAGCTGATTCCGCTGTGCCATCCACTGGCGCTGTCGCACGTCGATATCGAGCTACTGCCCGACGCACAGGCTGCCAGTGTTTTATGCCGCGCTACGGTGGAGACCACCGGCAACACCGGCGTGGAAATGGAGGCGCTGACCGCCGTGCAGATTACCTTATTAACCATCTATGACATGTGCAAGGCGATGGATCGCGGCATGCGCATGAGCGATATCCAGCTGCTGAGCAAGCTCGGCGGCAAATCGGGTGAGTGGCAGCGCTGAATTGTGGTTACATCCAACTCCGCTGCCGAGACAGACGCGGCTGTTGTCGATCAGACTTTCGCCAATCAGGTATTAGACTGGTTCGACCAGCATGGTCGCCACGACCTGCCCTGGCAACAGCCGCGCAGCCTGTACCGGGTCTGGCTGGCTGAAGTCATGCTTCAGCAAACTCAGGTCGCCACCGTCATTCCCTATTATCAGAACTTTCTCGAAAAATTCCCCGACCACACCCGTCTGGCCCGCGCTTCACTCGATGAGGTGCTGAACCTCTGGGCCGGGCTGGGTTATTACAGCCGCGCCCGCAACCTGCACAAAGCCGCGGTGCAGATCCAGCAGCAGCATAACGGCCGCTTTCCTGAACAGTTCGACGAAGTGCTGTCCCTGCCCGGTATCGGCCGCTCCACCGCCGGCGCAATTCTGGCGCAGGCGCTGGGGCAACGCCACGCCATACTCGACGGCAACGTCAGACGGGTGCTGAGCCGCTATTTCGAAATCGACGGCTGGGTCGGAAAAAAGCCGGTGGAAAACGCACTCTGGGAAAAAGCCGAAGCTTGCACCCCCGACACACGTTGCGCCGATTATACCCAGGCCATGATGGATCTGGGTGCCACCGTATGCAGACGCTCAGCACCCGACTGCCCGCAATGCCCGCTACGGCAAGGCTGCCGGGCGCATCGAAACCAGCGAGTCGGTGAGCTGCCCACACCCAGACCGAAAAAAACCCTGCCGGTCAAAACCGTGCGCATGCTGCTGCTGGTAAACCCCGAAGGCGAACTGCTGCTGGAAAAACGCCCACCTACCGGCATCTGGGGCGGCTTGTGGAGCTTCCCTGAACTGGTACTGGAGAGCGATGTGGCGCAGACATGCGAAAAACGCTGGGGCTATCAGGTCGAGGCGATTGAAGACCAGCCCGGATTCCGGCACACCTTCAGCCACTACCATCTCGACATCACCCCCTGCCGGGTGCAGTTGCTGCCCACAACAACCGCTATACACGAGCACAGCGAGCAGCGCTGGTGCAATCTTGATAACTACCGGCAATGCGCGCTGGCCACGCCGATAGCGGATATTTTGCAGCGAAATCTGTAATACCAGCTCAATGCCGGCTGGAATGACTTGACTCACAGCGGGTGAGCGGCTTAAATACGCAACCTCTGAGCAGTTCTGTTCAGAAAGCTGAAAAGCGCACGGCCGAATAG
>JAQICG010000246.1 GCA_027858635.1 Gammaproteobacteria bacterium
CGACATAACAATCTATGCCGGATATCCTCCTCCAAACAGTCAGGGCTTATTGCACAGAGGGATGAACCCTACTCCCACTCAATCGTCGCCGGCGGCTTGCCGGAGATGTCGTAGGTCACGCGTGAGATGCCGTCCACTTCGTTGATGATGCGCGTGGAGACGTGGCCCAGAAAATCATAAGGCAGATGCGCCCAGCGGGCGGTCATAAAGTCGATGGTTTCAACGGCGCGCAAGGCCACCACATAATCATAACGGCGACCGTCGCCCATGACGCCAACCGATTTGACCGGCAGAAAAACGGTGAACGCCTGACTCACTTTGTCGTACAGGTCATTTTTATACAGCTCTTCGATAAAGATGTGATCGGCCAGGCGCAGCAGATCGGCGTACTCCTTTTTAACTTCACCAAGAATACGCACTCCCAAACCCGGACCGGGGAATGGATGGCGATAAACCATCTCCGTGGGCAGGCCAAGTTCAACGCCGATCTTGCGCACTTCGTCTTTGAACAGTTCACGTAAAGGCTCCACCAATTTCATGCGCATATCTTCCGGCAGACCGCCGACATTATGATGCGACTTGATCAGATGCGAGTTTTTGCTGCCCGCCGATTCAATTACGTCAGGGTAAATCGGGCCCTGCGCCAGCCAGTTAGCATTGGTTAGCTTCAAGGCCTGTTCTTCGAAGATCTCCACGAAAACACGGCCAATAACTTTACGTTTCAGTTCGGGATCACTGACGCCTTTTAGCTCGTCGAGAAAACGCTGCTCCGCATCAACGCGAATAACTTTAACGCCCATATTCTGCGCAAATACCGCCATCACCGTATCGCCTTCCATATGCCGTAGCAGGCCGTTGTCGACAAACACACAGGTGAGCTGATTGCCTATCGCCTGATGCAACAGTGCCGCGACTACGGATGAATCCACGCCGCCTGACAGGCCTAGCACAACCTCCTCATCACCTACTTGTTCTCGAATGCGCTGGACGTTGTCTTCAATAATGTTGCCCGATGTCCACAGGGCCGCGCAGCCACAGATGTCATGAACAAAGCGTTCGATAATACGCTGGCCTTGTTTGGTGTGAGTCACCTCGGGATGGAACTGTACACCGTAGAAACCGCGTTTTTCGTCGGCCATGCCGGCTAGCGGTGCGTTATCGGTACTCGCTATACTGACGAAGCCCTCCGGCAGCGCCTCAACCCTGTCGCCGTGCGACATCCAGACATCCAGATAGGCGCGGCCTTCTTTGTCAACATGGTCTTCAATATCCTTAAGCAGGAGGCTATGGCCGTGGGCGCGCATCTGGGCAAAGCCATACTCCCGGTGTTTAGATGCCGCGACTTTTCCGCCCAGCTGCGCCGCCATGGTCTGCATGCCGTAACAGATACCCAGTACCGGCACGTCCAGATCAAAGACCCGATCAGGAGCCGCCAGTGTATCCATGGCCGTCACCGATTCCGGACCGCCGGAGAGAATGATACCGCTGGGTCTGAAATCGCCGACCTGCTGGTCATCGATACCGGAGTGATGAACCTCACAATAAACCCCAGCCTCGCGCACACGACGGGCGATAAGCTGGGTGTACTGCGAGCCAAAATCGATGATCAGTATGCGATCGGAATGAATGTCTTGCATAAGTAATTTCTTTGATTAATTAAATAAGATTCAGTTTACAGAATGACAAAAGGCGCAAGAGATACAAGTTAAACCGGTGTCTCTGCACCTTTTGCGTCATGCCTTTCAGCTTTTAGAAAAAGCGCTGTTAGGAGGCTGTCGGATTCAGGATGAATTGACTGCGGAAGCGGGAGAGCGGCCCCAATTTCCCTAAACCCGACAGCCTTCTATGACGAACGATAGTTAGGCGCTTCCTTGGTAATGGTGACGTCATGCACGTGCGACTCGGACACGCCTGCTCCTGAAATGCGGATAAACTCCGGTTTGATACGCATCTCGTCAATCGAAGCGCAGCCGACATAACCCATACTGGAACGCAGTCCACCGATCATCTGATGCACGATAGCGCTGAGCGGGCCTTTATAGGCGACACGGCCTTCAATGCCTTCGGGTACCAGTTTATCGCTGCCCTCCGAACTGTCCTGGAAATAACGATCACTGGAGCCTTTCTTCATCGCTGCCAGCGAACCCATACCTCGGTAGGCTTTATACGAACGTCCCTGGTATAAAATAACTTCACCCGGGGCCTCTTCGGTACCCGCCAGCATGCCACCCACCATGATGCAATAGCCGCCGGCGGCAATGGCCTTGGACATATCGCCGGAGAAACGGAT